>CAJMOO010000006.1 GCA_905215045.1 uncultured bacterium
ACTTTTTTGATTTATTTTGTTGATCCGTTCTTCATAAGAACCGCAGCAACTTTTATATCATATCATTTTCATTTCATTCTGTCAAGAGTTTTTTTGATTTATTTTATTCAATTGTTGTGATCGTTCTCCGTCCAACAATTCAAATAAATAAATGCTCTTTTCATTATCTTTCTAAATGATATTTGTTACTCTGCTATAAGCAGTGCAACTTCTATAAGATATCACACTTTTACATCCATGTCAATACCTTTTGTCAAAAAATTAAATCCTCCTATTTGGAAGATTTAATAAGCGCAGAAGGAGGGATTTGAACCCTCGCACCGCGTAAACGGTCTATACCCTTAGCAGGGGCACCTCTTCAGCCACTTGAGTACTTCTGCAAATGCCTAAATATCAATATATTTAATTGCATCCGTCATTCACATGACGCTTGAATATCTTACCAAAGTAATTTCCTTTTGTCAATAGGTTTTGATTGATTATTTTAATTTTTTGAAATTTTCTACTGCAGTCTCATAAAGATTATTTCCCTGATTGTCAATTACTACAATAACTGGAAAGTTTTCAACTCTTAATTTTCGAATTGCTTCTGTTCCCAGATCATCATAAGCGATTACTTCCGCCTCCTTAATACACTTTGAAAGAAGTGCTCCTGCTCCTCCAACTGCGGCAAAATATACTGCACCATTCTGTTTTATTGATTCAATGACTTCTGAAGATCGTTTTCCTTTTCCGATCATACCTTTTAATCCTTGATCAAGCATCGTTGGGGTATATTTATCCATTCTGCTGCTTGTTGTCGGTCCTGCTGATCCAATGACCTGTCCTTCTCTTGCTGGTGTTGGCCCGAGATAATAAATAAACTGCCCTTTTACATCTACTGGTAATTCTTTCCCATCTAACAGCGTTTCATACATTCTTTTATGTGCCGCATCTCTAGCTGTATAGATGGTTCCTGTCAAATATACATAATCTCCAGATTTAAGCTCTGCCAACTCTTCTGTATTTGCTGGAACATTTAAATGTTTCTCCATAATCTTCTACTCCTTGTATTTAAAAAATACTATATTCTCAAAATTTCGTCTGAACGATAGATAATATCTAACTCTTTATAACACTCTATGTGCATGACGATTTACGTGACAGCAGATATTTACTGCTAATGGCATTCCCGCAATGTGTGTAGGGTATGTCTCAATATTAAGTCCTAACGCAGTTGTTGAACCTCCAAGCCCTCCTGGACCAATACCTAACTGATTGATTTCTTCTAACAATTCTTTCTCTAATTTCGCAATATGTGGCTTCTCAGATGGTGTATCTAAGTTTCTCGTCAATGCCTTCTTAGCTAGAAATGCTGCTTTTTCAAAACTTCCACCCAGTCCAACACCTACAACCATTGGTGGGCAGGCATTAGGTCCTGCATCTTTGACTGCCTGAATTACTGATTTCTTTATCCCCTCTTCTCCATCTGCTGGTTTTAACATAAATATACGACTCATATTTTCACTTCCAAATCCTTTTGGAGCTACTAGGATTTCAAGATTTTCCCCTGGGACAATATCTATATGCATGATCGCAGGTGTATTATCTTTTGTATTCTCACGGATCAACGGATCCTTTACAACAGATTTCCTAAGATATCCTTCTGTATACCCCTGACGCACCCCTTCGTTAACTGCATCATGTAAATCCATACCCTCAATATGAACATCCTGTCCGATATTTAAAAATACGATTGCCATTCCTGTATCCTGACAGATTGGAATCTGATCTGCTGCTGCAATTTCCATATTTTCCTGCAATTGATTTAAAATCTGTTTCCCTAATGGGCTCTTTTCACTTTCTGTTGCATTCTTAAAACGGCATTTCATATCTTCTGTCAGAGATAAATTTGCCTCGATGCACATCTCTTTTATATTCTTGATGATCTCATCTGTATGAATCGTTCTCATGTTTTCCTCCAAAAATATTTTATTGTCACTGCCAAAATATCATAAATTTTCCTGCAAATAAAGCTGCATCAGATTTTGACCTTGGTATCATTGTTTTATTATATAACGAAATCAGGACATAGACAATTCATCTACGCCCTGATTTTTATTTTTATTCTTCTGTTGTATTTTTTTCCATTTCGTCTTCAAGCTTCTCTTCACGGACTTTTGCGATGCTAGCTACTTCAACATTTTCACCAACATTCATAACTTTTACTCCAGAAGTATTTCTTCCAAGAATAGAAATAGAATCTACCGCTGTACGTATGATAATTCCCTCTGTTGTGATCATCATAATCTCATTATCGTCATTCACAGCCTTCACACCTACAACATCACCTGTCTTTTCTGTGATCTTGTAGCACTTAATTCCTTTACCACCACGATGCTGTGTTGTAAACTCAGAAGTCAGTGTACGTTTACCCATACCATTTGCAGATACGATCAGTAACGCTTCTCCCTGACTGTCAAGCTGCATTCCAATAACTTCGTCATCACCTGTCAGATTGATTCCACGAACCCCCATAGAAGTTCGTCCAATACATCTGACGTCACTCTCATGGAAACGGATACACTGTCCATTCTTCGTTACAAGGAATACATCCTCATCATCTTCCGTATATTTAACTTCGATCAGCTGGTCATCATCTTTTAATGTGATTGCTGCTAATCCTGTCTTACGGATATTTGCATATTCCATGATAGATGATTTCTTAACAACACCATATTTCGTTGCCATTAACAGATATTTTCCTTCTTCGTAATCTACAAGTGGAATCACTGCTGTAATCTTCTCTCCTGGCTGTAACTGAAGCAGATTAACGATTGCACTTCCTCGTGCTGTTCTTCCACTCTCAGGAATCTCATATGCTTTCAGACGATATACACGTCCTGTATTTGTAAAGAACATGATATAATGATGTGTCGTTGTCATAAACAGTTCTTCGATGTAATCCTCATCGATCGTCTGCATTCCCTTGATACCTTTACCACCACGATTCTGACTTTTGAAATTATCAACAGTCATTCTCTTGATATATCCAAGTTTTGTCATTGTGATCACAGTATTTTCTCTAGGGATCAGATCTTCCATGGAAATGTCATCAACATCAAATCCAATCTGTGTTCTTCTTTCATCGCCATATTTGTCACGGATCAGTGCGATTTCATCTTTGATAACTCCAAGTAATTTCTTTTCGTCTGCAAGAATCGCCTTCAATTCACCGATACGCTCCATCAATTCTTTGTATTCTTTTTCAAGTTTGGCACGTTCCAAACCATTCAGTGCTCTCAGACGCATATCAACGATTGCCTGTGCCTGTGCATCTGAAAGTCCAAAGCGTTCCATCAATTCAAGCTTGGCTGCCTGAATGTTCTCGGCTCCACGAATGATCTTGATCACTTCATCGATGTTATCCTGTGCGATCAGTAATCCTTCTAAGATATGCGCGCGTTCTTCCGCTTTATTTAATTCATAGCGTGTTCTTCTTGTCACAACATCTTTCTGGTGTGTCAGATAGTAATCTAGCATCTCATGTAGATTCATTGTCTTTGGCTGTCCATCAACAAGTGCCAGCATGATCACACCAAATGTATCCTGAAGCTGTGTATGTTTATATAACTGATTCAGGATTACGTTCGCATTCGCATCACGACGAAGTTCGATACAGATACGCATACCACTTCTGTCAGATTCATCACGAAGCTCTGTAATTCCTTCCACTTTCTTTTCTCTTACCAAAGCTGCGATCTTCTCGATCAGTCTTGCTTTGTTTACCATGTATGGAAGCTCCGTTACGATAATACGCTGCTTTCCATTTGCCATTGCCTCAATATCTGTAACAGCACGCACTTTGATCTTTCCACGACCTGTGCGATAAGCCTGATCGATACCAGAACGCCCAAGGATCGTCGCACCTGTAGGGAAGTCTGGTCCTTTAATGATCTCTAATAATTCTTCGATCGTTGTCTCACGGTCTTCCTCAACCTGATTATCAATGATCTTGATAACCGCATTGATCACTTCTCTAAGGTTATGAGGTGGAATGTTCGTTGCCATACCAACCGCGATTCCCTGTGTACCATTCACTAACAGGTTTGGAAAACGAGAAGGAAGTACTGCTGGTTCTTTCTCTGTCTCGTCAAAGTTTGGTCTGAAATCAACTGTATTCTTGTTAATATCAGCCAGAAGTTCCATGGAAATCTTGCTTAATCTTGCTTCTGTATAACGCATGGCAGCTGCACCGTCACCATCGACAGAACCAAAGTTTCCATGTCCGTCTACCAATGGATATCTTGTAGACCATTCCTGTGCCATATTAACTAATGCCCCATAGATAGAGCTGTCACCATGTGGATGATATTTACCCATGGTATCACCAACGATACGGGCACATTTACGATGTGGTTTATCAGGTCCGTTATTTAATTCGATCATCGCATAAAGAATTCTTCTCTGTACCGGTTTCAAACCGTCACGCACATCTGGAAGAGCTCTGGAAGCGATAACGCTCATGGCATAATCAATATATGAATTCTCCATTGTTTTTTTGAGGTCAATGTCATGAACTTTATCAAAAATTGTATTCTCGTCCATTTGTTTCTCCCTTCCTAAATATCAAGATTCTGTACATATTTTGCGTTTGCTTCAATAAATTCTCGTCTTGGTTCTACCTGATCACCCATCAGTGTTGTAAATGTCAGATCGATCTCTGAAGCTGAATCTTCATCGAGGTTTACTCTTAATAAAATTCTCTTCTCAGGGTCCATGGTTGTATCCCATAACTGTTCTGCATCCATCTCTCCAAGACCTTTATAACGCTGGATCTTGTTATTGTTATCTCGTCCGATTTCCTGAAGAATGTTGTTTAATTCCTCATCACTGTAAGCATACCAGAACTTCTTATTCTTCTCTACACGGTAAAGAGGAGGCTGGGCAAGATATACATACCCTTTCTTGATCAATTCCGGCATAAAGCGGTATATGAACGTCAGAAGCAGTGTTGCGATATGTGCACCATCAACATCGGCATCTGTCATGATGATGATCTTATGGTATCTTAATTTCTCGATATCAAAATCTTCATGAATTCCTGTACCAAATGCTGTGATCATTGCCTGAATCTCTTTATTGACAAGTACTTTATCAAGCCTTGCCTTCTCAACATTTAAGATTTTACCACGAAGAGGCAGGATTGCCTGAGTTGCACGGGAACGAGCCGTCTTTGCAGAACCACCCGCAGAATCTCCCTCGACGATATAGATCTCACAGTTTTCCGGATTCTTATCTGAACAATCGGCAAGTTTTCCAGGAAGACTCATACCATCAAGTGCTGTCTTTCTTCTTGTAAGATCTCGCGCTTTTCTCGCAGCATCTCTTGCTCTCTGTGCAAGTACAGCCTTCTCACAGATTATCTTCGCAACCTGAGGATTTTGTTCTAAGAAATATTTCAACTGCTCAGATAAAATACTGTTAACTGCACCCCTCGCTTCACTATTTCCTAATTTCTGTTTTGTCTGACCTTCAAACTGAGGTTCCCCGATCTTAATACTGATAACAGAAGTCAATCCTTCACGAATATCTTCACCACTTAAATTATCTTCTTTTTCTTTCAGAAGGTTATTCTTTCTCGCATAATCATTAAACGTTGATGTCAATGCCATCTTAAATCCAGATAAATGTGTACCACCTTCCGGCGTAATGATATTATTTACAAAACTTAAGGATGTCTCATTGTAAGAATCATTATGCTGGAATGCAACTTCAACATACACACCATCTTTTTCACCCTCACAATAGATCACATCTGGATAAAGTGCTTCTTTCCCCTTGTTCAGGTAAGTCACAAATTCTTTAATACCACCTTCATAGTGGAACGTTTCAGAAACCTGTTCTTCCCCACGATCATCTGTTAAGACGATTTTTAAATTCTTTGTTAGGAAAGCTGTCTCCCTTAACCTTCTCTTCAGCGTATTATAATCAAAATCAATCGTCTCAAAAATCGTTGCATCTGGATAAAATGTAACCGTTGTTCCAGTTTTATCTGTATCTCCAAGAACTTTCAGCGGATAACATACTTTCCCTCTCTCATAACGCTGTTTGTGAATATGTCCTTCCTTGCAGACTGTAACTTCCAACCAGTCAGATAAAGCATTAACCACAGAAGATCCTACACCATGAAGACCTCCGGATACTTTATATCCTCCACCGCCAAATTTACCTCCTGCATGAAGGATCGTAAATACAACTTCAACGCTGGATACACCTTTTTTCTTATTGATCCCAACCGGAATTCCACGCCCGTTATCCTCGACTGTAACAGAGCCGTCTTTGTTCAGTGTTACGATGATCGTATCACAGAATCCAGCCAGAGATTCATCTACGGCATTATCTACAATTTCGTATACCAGATGATGAAGTCCTTTTTCTGATGTACTTCCAATGTACATTCCGGGTCTTTTACGCACAGCTTCTAACCCTTCCAGAATCTGGATCTGATCAGCTCCATATTCTCCATTTTTTTGTGTACCCATAGTTTCCTCCTAATTTTCCTTTACAATTTTTCCTGCTTTTATCTGAAACATCCGTTGGATCGGCAGGTGTTTACTAATAAATTCATCCAGACCTGTACAGGTAATGATCGTCTGCGTATCCTTGATACTCTCTAGTAAATACGTCTTACGATTACTGTCAAGTTCAGATAAAACATCATCAAGCAGCAGGATCGGTGACTCTTTCATCACTTCTCTCATCAACTGGATCTGTGCCAGCTTCAAAGAGAGCGCTGCTGTCCGCTGCTGCCCTTGGGAACCATATTTGCGGATATCAATCCCATTCACAATAAAACTGATATCATCCCTGTGCGGTCCCACTGTCGTTGTAGAGTATTTTAAATCTTTTTGTCTCTTCTTTGCAAGTTCCGTTAAATAACTATCATACCCTACATCGCGGTCATATTCCAGTAAAATTTTTTCTTTCCCGCCAGTTAATTTATTGTGAATCTTTTGACAAACTTTACCCAAATGTTTGATAAATTTTTCACGATATTTAATAACCTCTGAGCCATATTTTACGAGCTGAATATCCCATGCTTCTAATGTTTCTATCAGATTATTCTGAAAACGTATCTGTTTTAACAGATTATTTCTCTGAACTAGTATTTTATTATAATTTGTTAATTGATACAGATATAATCTTTCCATTTGGGATAATTCAATATCGAGAAATTTTCTTCTTTCACTTGGACCACTCTTTACAATCTTTAAATCTTCGGGCGAAAATAAAATTACCGGAATCTGTCCCAACAGATCACTGGATCTTCGAATCGGAATTCTGTCAATTGCCACACCTTTTGCTTTATTTTTTTTAAGATGCATATCTAACTGATGATCAATTCCCTGTTTTTCGAAATGAATTCTTATGTGAGCTTCATTCTCTTCAAACTTTATCAACTCCCGGTCCTTATTTCCACGGTGTGATTTTGTTGTCGCACTTAAATAAATTGATTCCAGAATATTGGTCTTTCCCTGGGCATTATCTCCATACAATAAATTCGTTCCACTCGCAAAATTCATGGAAAGTTCGTCATAATTTCGATAATTTTTTAATTCCAAAGATTTAATAATCATACTACTCCAAACTATTTGACGATATGAATCTCCTGACCATCAAAAGATACAACTTCGCCACCATATAATTTTTTTCCTCTTCTTGTTTCAACTTCTCCATTCACAAGAACTTCACCATCCTGAATGACAATTTTTGCCACAACTCCAGAATCTACAAGTCCAGCTGCTTTTAATGCCTGTCCAAGTTTAATAAATTCATCTTTAAGTTTAATTTCCATCTCAAAAGTCCTTTCTTAATGATTAAAATTAACCGGAAGAATCAGATAATTGTATGTTCCTGCATCATCTTTGATATAACAAGGTGCTTTCGGATTTACCAGATAAATATTGATTTCTTCATCATCGATCACTCGAAGAACATCCATCAAAAACTTTGGATTAAAGCCAATTAATAGATCTCTTCCTTCTTTTTGGATCAGAATTTCTTCTTCCATAGATCCAAAGAAAGAATTAATATTTAATTTTAATGAATGGTCAGCAATATCGATAATAATTGGTTTTTTATCAGATTCACGAATCAAAAGACTCGCTCTGTCGATACAATTTAAAAATTCTTTTTTGTTAATTGTAATCTTTGTTTCATAATCACTAGATAACATCTGGCTTATCTTATAATATTCCCCTTCCAGCAATCTTGAAACAACTCTTGTATTATCAAATTCAAATAAAATATGTTTTGAAGTTACATAAATTGAAACATTTTCATCCATTTCTCCAGAAATGATCTTCACAATTTCTTGTAAAGTTTTCCCAGGAACGACAACTTTAAACGGATCATAATGATCTTTTAATTCAATATGTCTGATGGAAATTCGATGTCCATCTAAAGATACAACACTTAATTGGTCATCTTTTACTTCAAATAATTCACCCGTCATTAATTTCGTATTTTCATTATCCGAAATCGAAAAAATTGTTTGACGAATCACTTCTTTTAAAGAAAACTGGGATAAAGTGATATTTTGATTTTTTTCAATCTCTGGTAAAGAAGGAAATTCTTCACCTTCTTGTCCCATAATCTGAAAACATGCTTTTTCACAAGTGATCGTTGCTTTGTACTGATCATCTGTTTCTATTGTTATGTCATTATCCGGTAATTTTCTAACGATTTCAGAAAAAAGTTTTGCTTCAATTGCAATTTTACCAGGCTGATGAATCTGTCCATCAATGGTAGTTTCAATTCCAAGTTCCATATCATTCGCTGTTAATTTAATATTTCCTGTACTAGCTTCAATTAAAATACATTTTAAGATGGGAAGCGTGGTGTTGTTTGATACTGCTTTGGAAACAATAGAAACAGCATGCACTAAATCAGATTTTGTACATATGATTTTCATAAATGTGTATAACTCCTTTCGGTGTCAGATTGTTGTTAAATAAATAAATAAAAGTCGTAGTAATAGTCGTAGTAGCTGTGGATTTGGGGATAACCTTAAAAAACCGCTAAGTATAAAGGGTTATAAGGGTTGATAAAATGTTTAAAACTTGATGAAAATCAGAGGATAATCATAGATTTATCAACATCACCAAAATCAGCAAAAATACTAATACACAGGATATCCACAGGTTATCCACGGAAAATGTGGATAACTATCGAAAAAATGTGGAAAAAATAAAAATTAATCCATTTTTTTGGTAATAACATCAATAACCTTGCTTAATTCAGGGTCTTTGTCTAAGTCTTTTTCAATTTTTTCAATGCCATGAATGACAGTAGAATGATCACGTTTTCCAATGATCTCACCAATCTTAACAAGAGACTGATCCGTCATTTTCTTGCATAAATACATACAAATCTGGCGTGGATAGGCGATATCATGACTTCTTTTTTTGGAAATGATATCACTTGTCTGAATATTAAAATGTTCTGCAACTGTTTGCATGATCAATTCAGGTGTAATAGCTTGTTTTGTCTTGTTGTCGATCAGATCCTGAAGGGCGATTTTTGATAATTCAAGGTCAATCGGTTTCTTATTTAATTTAGAATAAACTTTGATCTTGTTTAAGGCACCTTCCAGATCACGGATATTAGACTTAATATGGGTAGCAATATAGTCAAAAATCTCATCATCAATATAAATATTGTCTAATTCCGCACGTTTTCTAAGGATCGCAACCTTTGTTTCATAGTTTGGAGGCTGAATATCAACTGGTAGTCCCCAGCTGAAACGGCTTCGAAGTCTCTCTTCTAAAACATCCAGTTCTTTTGGAGGTTTATCAGAAGAAAGAATGATCTGTTTTTTAGAGTTATAAAGTGCATTAAAAGTATGGAAAAATTCCTGCTGAGTACTTTCTTTACCAATAACAAACTGAATATCATCGACCAATAAAACATCGATATTGCGGTATTTGCTGCGCAATTCTTCTTGTTTTTTATGTTGAATTGAATTGATGACTTCGTTTGTAAAGTCTTCACTTGTTACATACAAAACATTTAAAGAACTGTTGTGTTCAATAATATAATGTGCAATGGAGTGCATTAAATGAGTTTTTCCAAGACCAGCACCTCCATATAAAAACAGCGGATTATAGGCTTCCGCTGGAGCTTCCGCAACAGCAATACTTGCGGCATGTGCCATGCGGTTATTGTCGCCGATTACGAATGTATCAAAAGTATAGCGGGGATTTAAGTTATTATTATCATGTTCAGGTGCAGCAGCAGGAGTTTCTTGTGGTTTTTCTCCTTCTTTTTCAAGTTCGAACTCGATATCGTATTTCTTTCCTGTCAGATCAGAAATAGCAAGGGAAATATAAAAATCGTACATTTTTTTCTTGATAAACTGAATACCCCGCTCATCGTATTTAGCATCCAGAGATAGAATTATTTTGTTTGACTGGACATCTTTGATATGTAATGGCTTGATCCAGGCATTAATTGCAGCACTGGAAACGTCATGCTCTTGTTCAAGCTTGACTAATACATCATCCCAAATTTTCTCAATTTCGTTTTTCATGGATAACATAAATCCCTTTCTAAATCATATTTTTATAAATGTGCATAGTACGGCACTATATTTAGTGTATAACAAAAAATTTCTTTTTTCAATCGAAAAATAAAAGTTGCCCACATATTGTGGATAAGTTGTTCCACATTATACACATGTCAAAAAACGAGAAAAAACAAAGGAATTTGACAAATACTGTGTTTATAATTCACATTTTATCACCAAGTTATACACAAGTTATCTACAAATTGTGGATAACTTGTGCGTAAAACACAATATATATGAAATTCTATAAGAAAGTGAAAAAAGCTTAGAATTTACTTGACTTTTTGGCGTTTCTCTGTCTATAATAGGAGTGATGTTTTTACGAATATATTATTCAGATATATAATCATAAAATTTTGTTAAGGAGGTGTTTTAGCATGAAAATGACATTTCAGCCAAAGAAAAGACAGAGATCTAAGGTTCATGGATTTAGAAAAAGAATGAGCACTGCAAACGGAAGAAAAGTTCTGAAGAGCAGAAGAGCAAAAGGAAGAAATAGATTATCAGCTTAGGTCGCAGAGATGTGACCTTTTCTTTTCTCTATTAATAAGGAAGAGAACCATGAAGAATTATCATTCATTAAGAAATAACAGAGAATTCCAGATGGTATATAATGAAGGAAACTCCAAAGCCAACAGGTACTTGGTCCTTTATTATAGGAAGAATGATCTAGAATATAACCGTCTGGGAATATCAGTAAGTAAAAAAGTAGGAAATAGTGTAGTCAGACACAGAACTACACGCTTAATTCGTGAAAGCTATCGTTTGAATCAGGATAATTTGAAAACAGGATATGATATGGTAGTAATTGCAAGACAAACTGCAAAAGGACAGAATTACCATACAATTGAAAGTGCATTTCTACATTTGATAGATTTGCATCATCTGAAGAAGAGTTGATTACAATTGAAGAAGATTTTAATATCCATTATCAGGTTTTACAGAAAATATTTATCGAGATTAAAGGGAAGAGGAACATGTATATATGTTCCGACTTGTTCGGAATATGCCATAGAAGCATTGGAGAAACACGGGGTTGTCAAAGGAAGTCTTTTGGCAATTTTTAGAATATTAAGATGTAATCCATTTTCAAAAGGCGGATATGACCCTGTTCCGGAAGTAAGGAAAGGAAAAAGGTGCAAAAAATGATGTTATTGGCACAAGCCCAGCAGAGCACGGGTAACGGAGGAATCTTAGCTCCGTTTGTAATTATTTTTGGTTGGATCATTCGAGCAATCTATAATGGATTAGCTGCAATGGGAATCTATAATGTCGGTTTATGTATTATTTTATTTACATTGGTTTCTAAATTGATCTTATTACCTGTTACTATGAAACAGCAGAGATCTATGAAGATCAATCAGCATATGCAGCCAGAGATTAATAAGATTACAAAAAAATATCGTAATAAAAGAGACCAGGCATCTATGATGAAACAGCAGGAAGAGATGCAGAAGGTTTATGCAAAATATGGTTCAAGTCCAACAGGTGGATGTTTACCAACATTAATTCAGTTTCCGATCATCATGGCACTGTATTATGTAATTCGTGGAGTTAATACTTATATTCCTCAGATCGCAAGAGATGCACAATTTAAACCAAACTTATTCTTAGGTATGGATTTAAATTCAGCACCAGGATTCAGATTAACACCATTATTGATCATTCCAGTATTATCTTTTATCTTCCAGTTCTTAAGTGCAAAGACATCTATGTCTACAACACAAATGGATGACAGCACACCAGGAGCAGGAATGACAAAAAGTATGATGTACACAATGCCTTTAATGTCATTTGTAATGTGTATTTCATTACCGATCGGTATCGGTCTTTACTGGTCAGCAAGTGCATTATTCCAGTATATCCAGCAGGTCGCTTTTAATTATCATTATGATCATGCTGATATGGATAAGATTATTGAAAAGAGCCGTGAGAAGGCTGCAAAGAAGAAAAAGAAAAAAGGACCTTCTCTATATGAAAAGATGTTAGGAATGCAAGCAGAACAGCAGGGACAGCAAGGAGCAGATTCTAATATCAAGAAGAGTGCAAACCTGAAATCAACACAGAATATTGAATATTCAGGAAATTCTAAAGGAGGAATTGCTTCAAAAGCAAATGCACTCAATAAAAACAAGGGAGGTAAATAAGGATGTCAGCAAAGAGATTTACTGGTAAAACTGAATCTGATGCAGTTATGAATGCTGCAATGGAGTTAGGAATTCCAAGTACAGACCTCAAGTATACAGTGATCGATTCAGGTAGTAATGGATTTTTAGGGTTATTTAAGAAACCTGTGATCATTGAAATTAAAGAAGAAGAAAAAGAGACAGAAGTTATGAAGTCTCAGACAATAGAAAAGGAACAACCAAAGAAAAAAGCTGAGAAAAAGCCATCAAAGAAGGTCGATGAGAAATCAAATCGTCAGCCTAAGAAGAGTCCAAAGGTGAAAGATGAAGTTCCTGTAAAGGAACCAAGAAAAAATAAGACACCAGAAAACATTGATCAGATCGTCAAAGATACAGAGAAGTATTTAGATGAAGTATTAAGAGCAATGGGACTTGATCCAAAGTTGAATCTTTACTACAACCGCAGAGATAACGTATTAAACATCAATGTATCTGGAGAGAAGATGGGTGCATTGATCGGTAAGCATGGACAGACACTGGATGCCCTGCAGTATCTTATAAGTCTTTATGTGAATAAAGAAAGCGATTCTTTTGTAAAGATTAAGCTTGATACAGAAAATTATAGAGAAAGAAGACAGCAGACTTTAGAGAAATTAGCTGGAAGCATTGCGTATAAAGTAAAGAAGAATAAGAAACCAATTTACTTAGAACCAATGAATCCGAATGAGCGTAGAATCATCCATTCTGCATTGCAGAGAGATCCGGAAGTGATTACAAAGAGCGAAGGTAAGGATCCTTATCGTAAAGTTGTTGTTATGCTTAAAAAATAAGATATAGGGCTGCCTTAATTTAGGCAGCCCTTTTTTGAGGTATATTATATGAAATCAAATACGATTGCAGCAATTGCCACTCCAATGACTAACAGTGGGATTGGAATTATCAGGATCAGTGGAGATGAGGCACTTGATATTATTGAAAAAGTATTTAAACCGAAGAAAAAAGATAAGAAGATCAAAGATGTAAAGACATATACGGCACATTATGGACATGTCTATGATGAAAGCACATTGCTAGATGAATGTATTGTATTAGTTATGAAAGGACCTCATTCTTATACAGCAGAAGATGTTGTTGAGATTAACTGCCACGGTGGTGTGGTTGTTATGAAGAAGGTTCTGGAAGCAGTATTTAAGGCAGGAGCAACGCCAGCTGAGCCGGGAGAGTTTACAAAGAGAGCATTTTTGAATGGAAGGATCGATCTTTCTGAGGCTGAAGCAGTTATGGATCTAATTCAGTCAAAGAATGAATTTGCAATGAGTACATCTTTAAAGCAGTTAGAGGGTGCGTTAGGAAAGAAGATCACAGAGATTCGAAAACAGATCATTCACAGTGTGGCGTTTATTGAATCTGCATTAGATGATCCGGAACATTACAGTGTGGACGGATTTTCAGATGAATTGAAAGATCAAGTCGAAGTGATCATAAATCAGTTAAATGAGTTTTTGGAGAATGCTGATAATGGAAGAATTCTGAAAGAGGGAATTCAGACAGTTATCGTTGGAAAACCGAATGCTGGAAAATCATCTGTGTTAAATGTATTACTTGGAGAAGAACGAGCAATCGTCACAGATATTGCAGGAACAACAAGAGATACGTTAGAAGAATCTATTCAGATTAAAGGGATTCCGTTGAATATCATTGACACAGCAGGAATCAGAGATACGAATGATCTCATTGAGAAGATCGGTGTGGATAAAGCAAAAGATTTGTTGACAAAAGCGGATCTTGTATTATATGTTGTGGATACTTCAGATCCATTAACAAAAGATGATGAAGAGATTATGGAGCTGATTGAAGATAAGCCGACGATCGTATTATTAAACAAAGCAGATCTTGATCAGGTGGTGAAGGTATCAGATCTCAAAGAAAAAGGATTTGAGCAGATTGTGCAGATTTCAGCCAAAGAGCAGACTGGAATTGAAGAATTGTATCAGCTGATCCAGGATATTTTCTTTGAAGGACATGTATCCTTTAATGATGAGATTTATTTGACGAACATGAGACATAAAACAGAAGTAAGTGAAGCTTTAAAGAGTCTTGCTATGGTGTTGCAGAGTATTGAAGATGGAATGCCGGAAGACTTCTTCTCCATTGATCTTTTGGATGCATATGAGCATTTAGGATTTATCACAGGAGAATCTGTGGGAGAAGATCTGGTAAATGAGATTTTTGCAGAATTTTGTATGGGTAAATAAAGATGAATAATTTAGAAGAAAAATATGATATTATTGTTGTAGGTGCAGGTCATGCCGGATGCGAAGCTGCACTTGCAGCAGCCAGAATGGGATTTGAAACGATTTGTTTTACAGTAAGCATGGATAGTGTTGCATTGATGCCATGTAATCCTAATATTGGAGGAAGTTCCAAAGGACATCTGGTAAAAGAAATTGATGCATTGGGCGGTGAGATGGGTAAAAATATTGATAAGACTTATCTACAGTCTAAGATGTTGAATAAATCGAAAGGGCCGGCAGTGCATTCTTTAAGAGCACAGGCAGATAAGAAGATGTATTCTATTTCCATGACTCAGGTGATGGGAAATACACCAAATCTTACACTTCGTCAGGGTGAAGTTACAGAGATTCTTGTTGAAGATGGGAAGATCAAAGGTGTTAAGACATATTCAGGAGCTGTTTACTATGCAAAAGCTGTTGTCTTAACGACAGGAACATATTTAAAGGCGCGCTGTATTTATGGAGAAGTCAGCAATCATACAGGACCAAATGGACTTCAGGCAGCAAATTACCTGACAGATTCCCTGAAGAGTCATGGAATCTCCATGAGACGATTTAAGACAGGGACACCAGCCAGAATTGATAAGAATACGATTGATTTTTCTAAGATGGCAGAACAGTTTGGAGACGAGAGAATTGTTCCATTCAGTTTTACAAATAAGGAAGAAGATATTAAGAGAGATCAGATTTCCTGTTGGTTAACTTATACGACGGAAGAAACACATGAGATCATTAAAGAAAATATTCACAGATCACCGTTATTTTCTGGTGCAATTGAAGGAACAGGACCTAGATACTGCCCATCGATCGAAGATAAGATCGTGAAATTCCCAGATAAGAATAGACATCAGGTATTTATTGAGCCAGAGGGCGAGTACACGAATGAGATGTATGTTGGTGGTATGTCAAGCTCGTTGCCGGAAGATGTACAGTATAAGATGTATCACAGTGTGCCAGGATTAGAGAATGCTAAGATTGTGAGAAATGCTTATGCAATTGAATATGATTGTATTGATGCGACACAGCTAAAAGCTTCATTGGAATTTAAAGAGATTGACGGGTTATTTTCTGGTGGGCAGTTTAATGGAAGTTCAGGATATGAAGAGGCAGCAGCACAAGGTCTGATGGCAGGTATCAATGCTGCACGCAAACTGCAAGAAAAAGATCCAATTATTTTAGATCGTTCACAGGCTTATATTGGAGTTTTGATCGACGATCTGGTAACAAAAGAAACACAGGAACCATATCGTATGATGACATCAAGAGCAGAATATCGATTGTTGCTTCGTCAGGATAATGCCGATCTTCGTCTGACCAAGATCGGATATGAAGCAGGACTGATCAGTCAGGAAAGATATGATAAATTATTAGTAAAAGAACAGCAGATCGAAGATGAGATGAAACGACTAGAGGATATTAATGTGGGTGCGTCTAAAAATGTGCAGTCATTACTTGAAGAGCTTGGAAGTACAACATTAAAATCATCTGCTAAAATGACAGAACTGATCCGTCGACCGGAGCTTACTTATATGGATTTGGCACCGATCGATCCAGAGAGACCAGAGTATGATCTGGATGTTCAGGAACAGGTAAATATTAATATTAAATATGAAGGATATATCAAACGTCAGCTGTCACAGGTAAAACAGTTTAAGAAGATGGAGAAGAAGAGAATTCCAGAAGATATTGATTATGAAGATGTTGGAAGCTTAAGAATCGAAGCAAAACAGAAATTATCAAAGATCAGACCATCTTCTATTGGACAGGCATCAAGAATTTCCGGTGTATCACCAGCGGATATTTCTGTATTGCTCATTTATCTGGAACAGATGCACCACAGGAGATAATAGATGGAGAGATTAAGAGAAAAAGCAGCTGCATTTGGAATTAAATTGAGCGATCATCAGTTAGAGCAGTTTGAAACATACTATGAGATGCTTGTTGAGAAGAATAAAGTGATGAATCTGACAGCAATTACAGAGAAGAATGAAGTGATCGATAAACACTTTGCTGATAGTCTTGCATTGATCAAGAGTGGAGTTTCTTTAACTGGTCAGAAAATTCTTGATATTGGAACAGGTGCGGGATTTCCAGGAATTCCATTAAAGATCGCATTTCCAGAATTAGAGATCGTGTTACTGGATTCTTTAAATAAGCGTATTAAATTTTTAAATGAAGTGATAGAAGCACTTGGACTTGAAAAGATTACAGCAATTCATGGAAGAGCGGAAGATTTTGCAAAACAAAAGGAATATAGAGAACAATTTGATTATGTTGTTTCAAGGGCTGTTGCCAATCTGACAGTTTTATCAGAATATTGTCTTCCTTATGTAAAAGAGGATGGATATTTTCTGCCATATAAATCAGGAGATATTAAAGAGGAAGCAGCAAATTCAAAGAAAGCAGTGAAAATTTTAGGCGGCAGCATTGAGGATATTATTTCTTTTGAGATTCCGGATACGGATATGGCGAGAACGATCTTAAAGATTCATAAGACAAAAGCAACACCAAAACGTTTTCCGAGAAAAGCAGGATTGCCGACAAAAGAACCGATTTGCTAGAAGTTTATACTTTCATTTCTTTTCCTTATCGTTTATGATAAAAAGAAAGTGGGAAAATTATGGAAAAAAACAAAGATAAAAGTCACCTGATCGATCAGTTATATGACTATTTGGAAGAACAGATTCAGGAATTGAAAACTGATCGAAATCAACTGAATCATAAGATGCAGGATATGATTCAGGAGAAGAATGAAAAAGAAGGTGCGATCAATAATCAACAGAAGATCTATCAGATCCGAAAGGTATTTTCTCCGCTTCCACTGGAGATTGAGGAGGAGAAGCAGCCTGTTTCTGAGGATATGATTCAGATTGAGAAAGAGATTCATGAATTTCAGATGATCCTTCGTGAAAAAGAAGAAAAGATAACAAAATTACATGATTACCAGAAGGGACTGGAAGAGACTTGCCTTTTTGCAGAAGAATTTGTGGAAAGGGAAGATCAGAAAATATTGTTTGTTCCAGCATTTGAACAGTTGATGGGATATGTTAAGAAACTTTATCCAACACAGCGTATCAATTATCAGGATTCATCAGAGAGTTCAAAAGTATGCATGACATTTTCATTTTTAAAAGGTTTTCAGGCAGTGTTGGAGAGTCTTTTAAATGAGATAGGTGTTTTTGTTCTCAATTTTGAAATGAATATTGATGAGTATAAAATATTAATTAATATTGAAGCGAAACCAAAAGTGATAAAAAATGCAAAAGATTTCTATGAGAAGCGTTCTGTTTTAGAAAATAAACTAACAAAAGAATTTTCTATTGAACGATGGAAAACAAATGCAGTGGTGATCCAGACTATGATAGAGATGTAGAAAGGGAAGATTATGAGAAATAAAGTTATTGATCTACTAGATCAAACAATTGAAGAATTAGATAAAGAAAAAATTGATGGGATTCTTGAAATACCACCAAAAGATGATATGGGAGATTTTGCATTTCCATGTTTTCAGTTAGCAAAAGTATTTCGTAAAGCTCCGAATATGATCGCAACAGAGATTGCAGAAAAGATTCCTGCAAGCGAAGATGTATCAAAAGTAGAAGCAATGGGACCATATGTAAACTTTTTCTTGAATAAAGAGAATTATGTAAAAGAAGTAATGGCAAAGGTAAACGGTACTTATGGTGCACAGGAAATTGGAAAAGGAAAAACAGTATGTATCGATTATTCTTCTCCAAACATTGCAAAGAACTTCCACGTTGGACATTTAAGAACAACGATTATTGGAAACTCTTTATATCATATTTTTGATAAGCTTGGATATAAGGTAGAAAGAATTAATCACTTAGGTGATTGGGGAACACAGTTTGGTAAACTGATCGTTGCATATAAAAAATGGGGAAGCAAAGAAGCAGTTGAAGAAAAAGGTATTCCAGAACTGTTAAGAATCTATGTAAAATTTCATGAAGAAGCAGAGAAAGATGATACATTAAATGATCAGGCACGTGAATGGTTTGCGAAGATGGAACAAGGAGATGAAGAAGCTTTAGCTATCTGGGAATGGTTCAAAGATATCAGTATGGTAGAATATAAGAGAATCTATAAGATGCTGAATATGGATTTTGATCATTATACAGGAGAAAGTTTCTATCGTGATAAGACAGCAGCAGTTGTAGAAGAATTAAAAGAAAAGAATCTGCTAAAAGAAAGTGAAGGAGCAATGATCGTTGATCTTGATGAATATGATATGGCTCCTTGTCTGGTTATGAAGAAAGACGGAAGCAGTATTTATGCAACTCGTGATCTTGCTGCTATTTTCTATCGTAAGAACGAATATAACTTTGATAAATGTATTTATGTTACAGGATTAGAGCAGAAATTACATTTTGCTCAAGTATTTAAAGTTGTGGAGTTAATGGGATATGAATGGGCTAAAGAAAACTTAATTCATGTACCTTATGGATTAGTAAGCTTAGAAGGTGGAAAACTTTCTACAAGAAGTGGTAACATCGTATATGCAGAAGATATCTTAAAAGAATCAGTATCTAAGATCAGAGAAATTATTGCAGAGAAGAATCCAGATCTGAAGGATAAAGAGGATGTTGCACAGAAAGTTGGAATCGGAGCAATTATCTTTAATGACCTATATAATCAGAGAATTAAAGATGTAACATTTACATGGGAGAAGATACACAGCTTTGATGGGGAAACAGGTCCTTATGTTCAGTACACATATGCACGTGCGGCAAGTGTGTTAAGAAAAACAGGAATCACAGAAGTTGGAGAGATCGATCCATCTTTAGTAACAGATGAAACATCTGTTGCATTATTAAAAGAGATTGAAAGATTCCCTGAAGTGATCAAGGTGGCAGCAGATAGATTAGAACCATCTGTGATCTCAAGATATGTAATGGGAGTAGCTCAAAGTTTTAACCGTTTCTATCATGAAAACCAGTGTAATGTGGAAGATCAGAAGTTAAAAGAAGCGAGAGTTAAGATTGTGATCTTAGCAAAACAAGTAATTAAAGATGGTTTGGATCTATTAGGAATTCAGTGCCCTGAACAAATGTAATAAAATCAAATTTGAGTAAATAAATAGCAGATGATAAGATTTTAAAAAATATGTGGAATTATGGAGTGTTCTTATTTGTGAAGACACTCCATTTTTCTTCTTGAAAAATAGTAGTATGCATTGATTATTTAATAAATGTTTCACGTGAAACATTCAATATAAAAACGAAAAGAATCTTAATAGTTATAAAAGCGAAATTGCACAAAAATTAATAAATGTTTCACGTGAAACATGTAGCAATGAAAAATAATTAGTGTTATAATATTGTTCAAAAGGAGAAAAAAATGGGAAGAATTATTGCAATTGCCAACCAGAAAGGTGGAGTTGGGAAGACAACGACAGCGGTAAATCTTTCGGCAGCATTAGCTGCAAGAGGAAAAAAGACTTTACTCGTTGATATGGACCCACAGGGGAATACCACCAGTGGCTTGGGATTAGAAAAAAATGAGCTGGATAAGACAACTTATGAGGTGATTACAGGAGAAGAGAAGATACAGAATTGTATCGTTAAAGACTTGTTTGATAATTTATCCTTACTTCCAGCAAATCGAAATCTGGCCGGAGCCGAGATCGAATTGATGACCGTTGATAAGATGCAGTTCATCATGAAACATAATCTTGAGAAAGTAAAGAAACAATATGATTTCATAATTATTGACTGTCCGCCAGCATTGGGAATGCTAACGGTTAATGCGATGACAGCAGCGAATACAGTGATCGTTCCAATTCAATGTGAATTTTATGCATTAGATGGATTAACTCAGTTGATCTATACGATTGAATTGATTCAGAAGAGTTTGAATCCAGATCTTACAATAGAGGGTGTTGTATTTACAATGTATGATGCCAGAACAAATCTGTCATTGCAGGTTGTTGAGAATGTAAAATCATATTTGAATCAGAATATTTACAAAACGATCATCCCAAGAAATGTACGTCTGGCAGAAGCACCAAGTCATGGACTTCCAATCAATTTGTATGACCCTCGTTCTTCAGGAGCAGAAAGTTACGACCTTCTGGCAGAAGAAGTTATCGAAAATGGAGGTGAAAATTAATGTCAGCAAAAAAAATGGGACTTGGAAGAGGTTTAAATACGCTGATTCCAAAAGCACCAATCGTTGACGAAGAAGACGTTGAGCAGGTAAAGAAAAAAGTTTCGAGATCGTCGAAAACAAAGAAAAAAGAAGAAACGAAAAAGGAACTTACTTTGCCAATCGATAAGATTGAGCCGAATCCAGATCAACCAAGAAATCAGTTTGATGAGGATACGTTGCAGGAACTTGCAGATTCTATTAAACAGTATGGAATGTTACAGCCAATCCTCGTTACTCCAAAGGATGATTTCTATGAGATCATTGCAGGGGAGAGAAGATGGAGAGCTGCAAAACAGGCAGGATTGAATGAAGTTCCAGTTATGATCAGAAAATACAATGAAAATGAAATTGTAGAAATTGCACTGATTGAAAACATTCAGAGAGATAACTTAAATCCAATCGAAGAAGCAATGGCTTATAAGCGATTGATGGAAGAATTTGAATTAAAACAGGATGAAGTTGCGACGAAAGTAAGTAAGAGTCGTGCATCAATTACCAACTCATTAAGACTTTTAAAACTAGATCCAAGAGTACAGAAGATGCTAGAGGAAGAGATGATCAGCACAGGACATGCAAGAGCTTTATTAGCAATCTCAAATAAGGATAAACAATATGAAATTGCTCAGAAAGTTTTTGATGAAAAATTAAGTGTTAGAGACATTGAAAAGCTGGTAAAAGATCTGAAGAAAATCAAAAAAAATAAAAAAGAAGAAAAAGATGTTCATGATTTCCTTTACACTGAATTAGAAGAATCTATGAAACAGATTTTAGGAAGTAAAGTCAGTATCAAAAATAAGAAGAATAATAAAGGAAAAATAGAAATTGAGTATTATTCACGCGATGAGTTAGAACGTATCGTGGATATGATCAGATCAATTTAGGAGGAACATAAGATGACAGATTTTTTTAACAGTGTAGGCATGGAATATGTAGTGATTGGTCTTGCAGCAGCATTACTTTTAGCACTGATTCTTGTGATCGTTGCTTTAGTAAAAGTTGGGAAATTAAAAAAACGATATGAAAAGTTTTTATCTGGGAAAGATGGAAAATCGTTAGAGGAAAGTATCGTTAAAAGATTTGATAAATTAAATGAGATCATTGTGGAACAAGACTTTCTTGAACAGGAAATACAGAGAATTGACGAAGAGCATAAGAGTAGTTTTTCTAAGATGGAAGTCTATAAATATAATGCATTTTCTGATATGGGTGGAGAAACAAGCTTTGTAATCGCATTACTTGACCATAATAATAATGGAACACTTTTAAATGGAATGAGCAGTCAGAATGCAACTTATGTCTATGCAAAAGAAATTAGAAATGGTGCTTCAAAAGTAGCATTATCAAATGAGGAAAAATTGACATTAGAAAAATGTATCAATAAATAATTGGAGGAAAAAATGTTAGATATTAAATTTTTAAGAGAAAATCCAGATGTAGTAAAACAGAACATCAAAAACAAATTCCAGGATCGTAAATTACCGTTAGTTGATCAGGTCATTGAACTGGATAAAGAAAACCGTGAGATCAAACAGGAAGTTCAGGCACTTCGTGCGGATCGTAATAAATTATCCAAACAGATCGGTGCACTGATGGGACAGGGTAAAAAAGAAGAAGCAGAAGAAGTAAAAAAACAGGTTACAGCATCTGCTGATCGTATTGAAGAATTAAGTGAAAGAGAAAAAGTTGTTGAAGAAAAGATCAAAGAGATCATGATGACAATTCCAAATATCATTGATCCATCTGTACCAATCGGAAAAGATGACAGTGAAAACGTAGAACTTGAAAGATTTGGTGAGCCAGTTGTTCCTGATTTTGAAGTTCCATATCATACAGAAATCATGGAAAGTTTTGATGGAATCGATCTTGACAGTGCAAGAAAAGTTGCAGGTAATGGATTCTATTATCTGATGGGAGATATCGCAAGATTACATTCTGCAGTCATTACTTATGCAAGAGACTTCATGATCGATCGAGGATTTACTTATTGTGTACCACCTTTCATGATCAGAAGCAATGTTGTAACAGGTGTTATGAGTTTCGATGAAATGGATGCGATGATGTATAAGATCGAAGGCGAAGACTTATATCTGATCGGTACAAGTGAACATTCTATGATCGGTAAATTTATTGATACAACAACAGAAGAAGCAGAATTACCAAAAACACTAACAAGCTATTCTCCATGTTTCAGAAAAGAAAAAGGAGCACATGGTATTGAAGAACGTGGTGTTTACAGAATTCATCAGTTTGAGAAACAGGAAATGATCGTTGTATGTAAACCAGAAGAAAGCAAGGATTGGTATGAAAAATTATGGAAGAACACAGTTGATTTATTCCGTTCTATGGATATCCCAGTTCGTACATTAGAGTGCTGCTCTGGTGATTTAGCAGATCTGAAAGTAAAATCTGTTGACGTAGAAGCTTGGTCTCCAAGACAGAAGAAATACTTTGAAGTAGGAAGCTGTTCTAATCTTGGTGATGCACAGGCAAGAAGACTGCGCATCCGTATCAAAGGTGAAAATGGAAATTACTTTGCGCATACATTAAATAATACAGTAGTAGCACCACCTAGAATGCTGATCGCATTCTTAGAGAACAACTTAAGAGAAGATGGAAGCGTTGCAATTCCAGAAGTTTTAAGACCATATATGGGTGGAAAAGAATCTCTGCAGCCTAAAAAATAAAGAATAAGAATTCAAAAAAGCGTCTCAAGATATGAGGCGCTTTTTCTTTTACAAAGGTTTATGATATTATATACGATAAAGAAAGGTTTAAGGAAAGGTGGGAAGGAAGCAAATGAAAGCAAAGATTATGATCGTGGAAGATCATGAACCAATTCGAAATGAATTAAAGATTTTGTTAAGTAAATACGGATATGAGATCATAGCGTTAGATCGTTTTGATACAGTTGTTGAAGAGTGCTTGAGAGAAGATGTAGATCTGATTTTATTAGATATTAATCTTCCGTTTTATGATGGTTATTATGTGTGCAGAGCAATCAGAGAGAAATCAGAAGTACCGATCATTGTTGTTACTAGCAGAGATAGTGAGATGGATGAGTTAATGAGCATAAATCTGGGGGCTGATGATTTTGTTACCAAACCATATAATACACAAATTTTATTGGCGAGAATTTCGGCAATGTTGAAACGGACACAGAAAGAAACGGTGAATGATTCTTTACAATATAAAGGCTTAAAATTACAGTTGAATAACAGTACTGTTATTTATAAAGATCATGAGATTGAGCTTAGTAAAAACGAAATAAGAATATTGTATACATTGTTGCAACATAAAGAGAATATTGTAAGCAGAGATCAATTAATGGAATCTTTATGGCAGTCAAATGAATTTATTGATGATAATACATTAACAGTGAATATAAATCGAGTGAGAAAAAAATTAGAAGCAGCAGGACTGAAAGATTTTATAAAAACAAAAAGAGGGCAGGGTTATATGATATGAAAACCAAAGATTTGTTTAGAATGGAGTATGCCCAGATTCTGATATATATTGTATTTTTGGGATTATTGGAAGTGTTGCTTTTTATTTTTGAAGTGAATTATTTTCTTATGATATATTTGCTGTTGATCGGATTGATTCTGGAAGGAGTTTATTTATGCCAGCGGTATATGAAAAAATATCGGTATTATAAAAAAGTGAAAGCAAAACTGGATATATTGGAACAAAAATGCATGATAACAGAAATGTTAGAATTGCCAGATTTTGCAGAAGGAGAGTTTCTATATGAAATATTGCAGACGTGCAACAAGTCCATGAATGATGAGATATTGAAATATAAGATAGAGGCAGCAGGATACCGAGAATATATTGAGATGTGGATTCATGAAGTAAAAACACCATTGGCAGCAACAAGACTGATCCTTGAAAATCATCCAAGTGAGATCACACGGGCAATGGATGAAGAAATGCAGCAGATCAATTATTATTTGGAGCAGGCATTGTATTATGCGAGGAGTAATAGTGTAGAGAAAGACTATCTAGTGAAAGAGTTAAGTTTAAAAGAAGTGGTAGAAAATGCGGTAAAAGCAAATGCAAAAAGTCTGATCGGAAATAAGATAAAAATTAAAATAGAGAATCTGGATCAGAAGATCTTCAGCGATGAAAAATGGGTTTTATTTATATTAAATCAAGTTATCAGCAATGCAATAAAATATAAAAAAGAAGAAGCAGAAATATCATTTTGTGCAAGATGTGAAAAGAATGAAATACTTCTGGAAATCATAGACAATGGAATTGGAATCTCACCAAAAGATTTGCCAAGGATCACGGACAAAGGGTATACTGGAACTACAGGAAGAAACTATCAAAAATCAACAGGGATGGGGTTATATTTGTGTAAGAAACTTTGCAGCAAATTACAACTAAGTTTTTACATCGAATCTAAAGAAGAAGAATACACGAAAGTAACAATCGGCTTCCCAAGAAATTCTATGATTTTTTTAAATGAAGAATGATCAGACAGGAGGTTTACAATGTTTGCAGATTATCATGTACATTCACATTTTAGTGAAGACACAGATTTCCCAATGGAACTTGAAATTCAGAAAGCGATCAAATTAGGGATGGATGAATTATGTTTTACAGAACATTCAGATTATGATGTGCCAACTGTCGTTAATTGTGATTATGATGCTTATTTTGAAGAAATGGAAAAAATGAAAGATAAGTATAAAGGGCAGATCACATTAAAGACAGGAATTGAATTTGGAATTCAGACGCATACGACGAAAGCGTATGAAGAAACATTCAGACAGTATCCGTTTGATTTTGTAATCTTTTCTTGTCATCAAGTTGAAAACAAAGAATATTGGAGACAAGAGCCACAGGAAGGAAAGACACAGTTAGAATACAATCGAAGGTATTATCAGGAGATTTTGGATGTTGTTAAAGTATACAAAGATTACAGCATTCTTGGTCATCTTGATGTGATCAAAAGATATGATAAGCAAGGAGAAATCGAATTTGAAAAGATTCAGGATCTGATCGAGCAGATTTTTGAAGTTGTGATCGCAGACGGAAAAGGAATTGAACTTAATACTTCAAGCCGTGCATATAAACTGAAAAGTCTAATGCCATCAAAAGAAATTCTGAAACTGTATCATGATATGGGAGGTAAGATCATTACGATTGGATCAGATGCACATAATGCAGACCGGATCGGTGACTGCGTAATGGAGTCACAGAAGATTTTAAAAGATATTGGTTTTGATGGAATTTATACTTTTGAAAAGATGAAACCAGAATTTCATAGATTTTAAGATAAATTAAAGAGGTGCCTATTGTTTTTAACAAATAGACACCTCTTTACATATGTGCTATATTTTAGATTTCAAGATTATTTATCAAGTAAGATTAGTGCCATAAATACAAGATCTTCGTCTCCGATATTCTCAATGGCATGTCCGGCTCCATCACATGTGAATGTAGTATCTCCTGGATGTACTTCATATTTTGTACCATTGTCATTATAAAGTCCTTTTCCCTGAAGAATATGGTAAGCTTCGCCTTCACATTCATGAGTGTGATATGCAAGAGCAGAACCAGGTGGTACGATGACTTTTCCGAACAGACGACTGCTATCTTTCATTTCTTTTTCTGTTAAGAATTCCATTTTCTTTAATGGGTTATCAGAACCATTTGCATCAGGAATTGTGCCAATTTTTACATCTTCATTTTTTAAAAACATGTTGAGTCCCTCCTTTATATAGTCATGTTAAGTTTAGTATAGTAGCTTTTTGATAAAATAGCAATATGACAAAATTGTAAGTTTTGTGTAAGGAAGTTCGATGGATATGAAGATGATTTACTTGTATATTATAGACAAGACAATAAGAGAAACCAAAAAAGATAAGGAGATGGAAAAATGAGTTCTGTATTGAAAGTAGATAATATAGAAAAATATTATGGGAGTAAAGCGAATCTTACAAAAGCGATCGATCGTATCAGTTTTGAAGTGGAAGAGGGGGAGTATATTGGAATTATGGGGGCTTCCGGAAGTGGGAAGACGACATTATTAAATTGTATTTCAACGATCGATCAGGTGACTGCGGGAAATATTATGATCAATGGAATGGATATCACAAAATTGAAAGGAAAACATCTTTCAAGATTCAGACGAGAGGAATTAGGATTTATCTTCCAAGACTTTAATCTGTTAGATACATTGACAGCATTTGAAAACATTGCGTTGGCGCTTACAATCATGAAAATTCCTGCAAGAGAAATTGAAGACAGAGTCAGATCAATCGCAGAAAAGTTGATAATCACAGAAGTATTGAACAAATATCCATATCAAATGTCAGGAGGACAGAAGCAGAGAGTGGCAAGTGCCCGAGCGATGATTACAAATCCATCTCTGATCTTAGCGGATGAGCCAACAGGAGCTTTGGACAGCAAGGCGGCCAGAATGCTGCTTGACAGTATGGAAACGATGAATGTGGAATTAAATGCAACGATTCTGATGGTAACACATGATGCATTTACAGCCAGTTACTGTAAACGTATTTTGTTTATCAAGGATGGAAAGATTTTTAATGAATTGGTTCGAGGAAATGATTCGAGAAAACGATTTTTTGACCGTATCATTGAGGTTGTGACATTGCTTGGAGGTGACAGTACAAATGTATTCTAAGATCGCATTTAGTAATGTCAAAAAGAGTATCCGTGATTATACGATTTATTTTCTGACATTAACATTTGGAATTTGTTTATTTTATATGTTTAATTCTGTTCAGGCACAACAGGCTGTCTTAAAGCTGAATGCAAGCCAGAAATCAATGATGCATCTAATGTCTGTGATCATTAATGGAATTTCTGTGTTTGTTGCAATTATTCTTGGATTTCTGATTGTTTATGCAAATCAGTTTCTAATGAAGCGGCGGCATAAGGAAATGGGAATCTATCTGTTGTTAGGAATGGAAAAACGACAGGTATCAAAGATTCTTCTGATAGAGACTTTATTGATCGGTGTTTTGGCATTGATCGCAGGATTGGTTTCAGGTGTGTTTTTATCACAAGGACTTGCGATGTTGACAGCAAAGATGTTTGCGGTTCAGATGAAAGAGTTTCGGTTTGTTTTCTCACAAACTGCATTTATTCAGACTATTTTGTATTTTGCAATTATTTTTATCATTGTGATGATATTTAATGGAATTACGATATCAAAATATAAACTGATCAATCTGTTGAATTCAGCAAAAAAAAATCAGAAAGCAAGATTAAAAAATCCTATATTGTCGGTTATTCTATTTTTGATATCCATTGGAATTCTTGGAGTAGCATATCATTTAATCCAAAAAAACCAGATGCTTGCTGTGGACAATGACTTTAAGATCAGCGTAATTCTTGGAGTAGCAGGAACATTTCTCTTTTTCTTTTCATTATCAGGATTCTTATTAGAACTGGCGAAAAGAAGTAAGAAATTTTATTATAATGGATTAAATATGTTTGTGCTAAGACAGATCAATTCAAAGATCACAACAACCTTTGTTTCTATGTCGATGCTTTGTCTGATGTTGTTTTTAGCAATTAGTGCGTTTGCGACCGGAAGTGGATTGGCGTCTTCAGTGAAAACAGATTTAGAAGATATGACAAAGTTTGATTACACTTTTTATGGAGTATCAGAAAAAGGATATCAGGAAGAACAGCAACAGAAATTTATGAAAAGATTAGATGCGCTTGGATTAACAATAGAAAAAGATGCAAAAGAAATTTTACCGATCACGATATATCAAAATGGTACATTTCGCAAGTGCAGATATAAAATGGAGCCATTATTAAAGGGAAGAGAAAAGTATTCAGATTATACAAAAGATTATGTGAAGAAACTTTATGAGATTCCGCTAGCTTTTGCAAAACTATCTGAATATAATAAAATCCGAAAAGCAATCGGAGAAAAAGAATTAACCCTGAAATCAGATGAATATATATTAAATTGTGATTATGGCAATCTGATACCGATAATGGAAAAGGCAGCTAGTGATAAGCAAAAACTTACATTGGATGGAAAAACATATAAAATGAAATATGGATTACAAAAAGATACATATATGGTAACAGCAGCTAAAACAGATATGGGAACAGTCATTTTAAATGATAAAATCATCCAGTCATTAAAGATTGATTATTCTACATTATATTTAAACATTAATTGGAAAGGAAATGCACAGAAAGCATCAAAACATTATAATGAACATTTAAAGCAGATGATCGCAAATAGTAAGATGAAAAACTCTCCATACTCAGCAACATTTTCAAAGGAAGAAGTATATGAACAAAGTACTGGTTTAAGTACGATCATGACATACATTGCAATATATATTGGTCTTGTATTTTTAATTACATGTGCAGCAGTACTTGCATTACAGCAATTGAGTGAAAATGCAGATAATATTGAAAAATACCAATTATTAAGTAAAATTGGAACTTCGCAAAAAATGATCAATCATGCGATCAAAGCACAGATCATCTTGTATTTTTGTCTGCCTTTAAGTTTGGCGTTGATTCATTCTTATGTAGGAATCAAAACAGCAAAAATCCTGATATCAACGTTAGGACAGATTAATATAACAAAAGCAGCAGCGCAGTCATTGATCATTGTGATTGTTATTTATATTGGATATATGATTGCAACTTATCTAGGAAGCAAGAGTATGCTGAAAGAAAAATAGAGAAAGAAATGACAGAAGATCAAAATCTGTCATTTCTTTTTTTGAGCTATTAATAATGTTACCGGTTAATGTCTGTTTGGAAGCATTTAATTTTACAGTACCTCCTTATGTTCATTAGTATAAAAATCAAATGTGTTCAAATTATTTTGAAAACCTGAACAAACTATGAAGAATATACATGATTGAAAATGAAAGAAAATGATTGACTATGATTGAAATTGTGATATACTTAAATAAAAGCGAAAAGAGGTGATATTGTGTTAGCGCAAGAGCGATTTGAACGCATTTTAGAGATTTTAAGAGAGAAACAGTCAGTCACCGTGGTAGAACTGACAGAAAAACTGAACACCTCAGAGTCCACGATACGAAGGGATTTAACGGAATTAAACCGACAAGGTCTTTTGATCAAGGTTCATGGAGGAGCTACTGCGATCAAGTCTGTGTTATCAAGAGAAGAAGAAGTCATAACCAAGTCAAAGAAACACCAGGAAGAGAAGCGAAAGATTGCAAAATATGCAGCATCTTTGATCAATAAAGAAGATATCGTATATCTTGATGCAGGAACAACGACAGAGATGATGTTAGATTATCTCAGAGAATATGACGTTATTTATGTGACAAATGGGATCACACATGCGAGAAAACTGATGAACGCAGGATTTAAGGTCCATTTGATCGGAGGCGAGATTAAAGCGGTAACAGAAGCATTGGTTGGAGAAGAAGCATTAGAACAGCTTGATAAATATAACTTTACTAAGGGCTTTTTCGGAACAAATGGGATTGATCTGAAGCGGGGATTTACAACGCCAGATCAGAAAGAGGCAGCAGTTAAGAAGAAAGCGATGGAACAGTGCCAGAAAACATATATTCTTTCGGATGCAAGCAAATTCAATGTGATCTCAACTATTAAATTTGCAGATTTAAAGAAGGCAGAGATCATTACAGATCATTTAGAAAACAAAGAGTTCAAAAGAATCACAAACATTGAGGAGGTATTTTCATGATTTATACAGTAACATTTAATCCAGCAATCGATTATGTAATTAAAGTAGATAACCTGACATTAGGACAGGTTAACAGGACAACAAGAGAATACATTTTCTGTGGAGGAAAAGGTATTAATGTATCTCATCTGCTTGCTAATCTTGGAGTAGATAGTGTAGGACTTGGATTTATAGCTGGATTTACAGGAGATGTTATTGAATCAGGAGCGAAAGAACTTGGATTTAAACCAGATTTTATCAGAGTCCGTGAAGGAATGACACGTATCAATGTTAAGGTAAAATCCAACGAAGAAAGTGAGATCAATGGATTAGGACCAGTTATTCATGATGATGAATTAGAGCAGATGTTTAAGAAATTAGATGAATTAGAAGATGGAGATATTTTAGTTCTTGCAGGAAGTATTCCAGCAACACTTCCATCAGATGTATATGAAAGAATCATGGGACGTCTGCAGGGAAAAGATATCCGAATCGTTGTAGATGCAACAAAAGACTTGTTGTTAAACGTATTAAAATATCATCCATTCCTGATCAAACCAAACAATCATGAATTAGGAGAAATGTTTGATGTTGTGCTAAAGACAAATGATGAGATTGTTGAGTATGCAAAAAAACTTCAGGAAAAAGGCGCAAGAAATGTGTTAGTTTCCATGGCAGGAGATGGAGCAATCCTAATCACAGAAGAAGGAGAAGTTCATATAACACCTTGTCCAAAAGGAGAAGTTAAGAACTCTGTAGGAGCTGGAGATTCCATGGTAGCAGGATTTATCACAGGATATTTGAGAAGTAATGGAGATTATAATGAAGCACTGAAGATGGGGACAGCAGCAGGAAGTGCGACTGCATTTTCAGAAGATGTTGCAACTGGCGAGAAGATTATGGAATTATATAAAACATTATAATGAAATAGCATACAATGAAAGAAAATTATGATAAAATGAACCTAAGAAATTAGGTTCATTTTTTGTGCGTAATTTTATAAAAACTGGAGGACATCATGACGAAAAAAGAAGCAAGACAACAAGTAAAAGAATGGATGAAAAAATTAGACAAAAATTATATAGAAAAAGCAGATCAGTCGATTTTTGAACAGGTAAAAGAGTTAAAAGAATTTCAAGAGGCAAAAACTATTTTTTGTTATGCAAGTATGAAAAATGAAGTTGATACATGGCAGCTGATAGCATTGGCACTGAAACAGGGGAAGAATGTCGGAGTTCCATTGTGTATTGGGAAAGGAATCATGGAAGTGAGACAGATTCATGCTTTAGATGATTTTGAGGAAGGGGCATATGGAATCATGGAACCATCCAGAAGGTGTCCAATCTTATCGAAAGAGAAGATTGATATGGCGGTAATACCTTGTGTAAGTGCAGATAGAGAAGGCCGTAGACTTGGACATGGAGCAGGATTCTATGACCGTTTTTTAGATGGAGTAACATTTCCAAAGATTCTGGTATGTTATAAAGAGTTAATGATGGATCAGGTACCGACAGAGGAGCATGATATTTTGATGGATCAGGTTATTTGTGACGAATAATGAAGTAATAGAATGATCAAGTAGGAGAGATGATAGACATGAGAAAGATTTTAAAGAAAACAGCAACATTAATGATGACAGCAGTGATCGGAGTATCTATGAGTTGTCCCAAGATGATAGTTTATGCGGGACAGAGAATGCAAATGCAAGAGAGATATACGACTCCAAAAGAATGGAATTATACAGAAATCACAGCATATCAGTTTGGATCTACAGATAAATTTGAAGATTATCTTCAGACAGGTGGTACACATCTATACAATGATAAATTTCAGGAAAAGGATCATATGGTCAAAATTACGGTTGCAGATTCAGGGTATTTTACAATTGCAACACAAACAGATGGAAATAGATCGCAGAAGGTAAATCTCTATGATTCAACGAAGGAGAAAGTTTTAGCTCAAACGACATCTGATGGAGATCTGGAATATGGAAGGCTTGCAAAAGCAGGTGAGGTCTTCTATCTTCAAATGCCAGAAAAAATCGATAAAATATTTGTGACAACAGGTGTGATCAAAGATGGATTTGGATCTATGAAAGCATCAGATACTTATTATGAATCAGGAACTGGAAGTACCACATATCATCCATTTTCAATTAAGAAGAGATCTGCGGTGGAATTTAACATTTCAGCGATCGATCGAAACAGTGGGATCACTTATGCACACATCGAAAAGAAAGAAAACGGACAATGGAAAAGAATCGATGATACGGTAAAGATCAAGCCAGCATCTTATGATGATGATTTTGTTCATGGATTGACTAAAGGTGAATATCGCCTGGCGATCAAAGCACCGACAATACAGTTAAATGCAGTCTCATATACAAGCAGTTCTAAAAGTAAAAAGGTAGCATATAAGAAATCAAAAGCAAAGAAGATCAAACTGGATGGACAAACATCGAATATATATACAACAGGAGAGAAAACTTCAAGATGGTATAAAATAAGTATTACATCTACAAAGAAGAAAAGAATTCTGAATCTTGGAAAGAACACGGTTTCTGGAGGATACAAGTTTACAATTTATAAAAAGGGAAAGAAAAAAGCAATTAAAACAATTAAGGTAACAGGAAATGCAAATGCGAAGACAGCGAAAATGCCAAAGAAAAAAGGAACATATTATATCAGAATCTCAAAGCTTACAAAGAAAACAAATGGAACGTATGAAATAGGGTATTATTAATCCAAATCAAAATATAAGGAGGAATTTCTATGGCAAGAAGGGAAATCAAGAAAATGGGAGCAGTTCTGATAGCAGCAGGTTTAAGCATTGCAATGTGTAGCCCATCAGTATCTGCAAATGTAAGGACAAATATTAATACAGACAAGATAACACAGAAAAAGACAGCCAGATATGTTGAACCAGAAGAATGGAACAAAGAGGAATTGACTGCATATCAGTTTGATTCAGAAGTAGATATGATGAAATATCTGGTGAGCGGTGGAATGCATTTATATAATAAGAATTATAAAGGCAGTGACCGCTGGGTAAAGATTAAAGTTGCAGATCCAGGGCTGTTTATGGTTGGTGTCGTAAGTAACGATGAGACAAAAATACCAGTATATGATGCGGCAAAGAAAAGAATTATAGTAAATAATTTAAATGATGGCGGGGACAAAGAATATGTAGGTATCGTGAAAACAGGAGATGAATTTTATGTAAAACTGCCAGAGAAGATAGACAAAGTGATCATTTTAACTGGTGTGATCAAAACCGAATTTACTTCCATGGCGAATCAGAAAAGTTATTATGAACTTGGAAAAGGGACAATAACCTATCATCCATTTTCCGTAGCGAAACGCTCAAAAGTACAATTTGATATTACATCCATCGGAAAGAAACATGAAAAAGTTGGAGTATACATTGAGAAAAATGTAAATGGGACATGGAAAAAAGTCGGATACAGCACAACGGTAAAACCAGATAAATATGACAGTACAGTGCTCTATGGATTAGAGGCAGGAAAATATCGTCTGGCGTTAAAAACACCGAAAGATCAGATCATTAATGTAGAATATACAAGGGATAAATCAAAGAAAAAGGCAGCTTATAAGAAATCTAAAGCGATCCATCTAAAATCAGATATTGACAGTATATATACTTCCACAGAAAAAGCAGCCCGTTGGTATAAGGTTTCTGTTTCATCTACCAAAAAAAGAAAAGCAGTTACGTTGTCCAAAGATTCTGTAGGCGGAGGTTTTAAATTCTGTGTTTATCAAAAGGGAAAACGATTAAAAACAGTAAAAGTCACAAAGAATGATAAAGTTAAGACAGTAAAACTTCCAAAGAAAAAAGGAGCATATTATGTGAAAGTTACGAAACTTACAAGCAAAACAACAGGGGCATATTATTTGGGAACATATACATATTAAGAATCACAAGGAGGGAAACAGGATGAAAAAAATGAAAAGTAGGTCATTTCGTATTCTTATGGCAGCAGTCATATCAGCAGCGATGCTGTGTCCGCAGGTTAAAGTATCAGCAGCGGATGGCTTAGTATCAAAAGCAGCTACATCATATTTTCCGAGTAAAACAGTAATGAAGAAAACAGCAAGAAAAACAGAGCCGGAAGAATGGAATCAAAAAGAAATTAAAGCATACAAATTTGGAACTCTTGAAGATGCCTTATATTATGCGCTGACTGGCGGGATCAAATATTATGATCAGAATTATTTTAAAAATCCAGATCTGATCAAGCTCACTCCAGTAGAATCAGGAGCTTTAGGACTGGCAGTTGTTGGGGATAATAAACAGGAAGCAATTCTATATGATTCCAATAAAAAAATGATCAAGAAATTGCCACTGTCCTATGTAAAGGCGCAGGTAAATGCAGGAGAAACTTATTATATAGAGTTTCCAAAGAACTGTAAAGAAGGATTGATCACAGCTTACGTATTACAAAATGAATGTGGTGGGTTAGCAAAAAACGACCTCAATATGCAAAAAGGTGAAGAAAAAGAAACTTATCACACATTTAAAATGACAAAAAGAGGATTTGCAGGTTTTGTTGTTGCATCCATGGTAGAAGATGGTGGAAATACAAGCTATAAAGTTCAGAAAAATGAAAAAGGAAAATGGATCACAATCGGAAGAACAAAGTCATTTAAACCAACAAACGAAGACGAAACACAGATTGCAGTAGGTTATGGACTTAGTAAAGGAAACTACCGTCTAGTATTGAAGGCTCCAAAAGAGCAGCTCAATACAATGTTGTATACGACAAAAAATTATGCCAAAAAGAAAGTTGCCTATAAGAAATCCAAAGCAAAGAATCTAAATGCAACAGAGATGTATACAATGAATGAAAAAGCAGCCCGTTGGTATAAAGTATCTGTAAAATCTAGCAAAAAGCAAAGCAAATTGAAGATTTTAACAGTTGCAGATCAAGGTGGATTTAAGTTTACGATCTATGAGAGAGGTAAGAAAAAACCAGTTAAGACAGTAAAAACATCTGCAAAACACTTAGAAAAGACAGTAAAGCTTCCAAAGAAAAAAGGAATGTATTATGTCAAAGTAAGCAAGCGTACTAAGAAGACAAATGGATACTATGAGATTAAGAAATAACGGTTAGAATAGAACGTCAAAAAAGGAATTGTCAGAAAAGACAGTTCCTTTTTTGAACCTTTTTTATATAAAATTACTATAGAATGGCAAAGTATTTTATTAATGAAAAAAAACCTCAATTACTATCCTTGAAACAAAAGCAGAAAAATTATAAACTATAGGTTAGCAAGTACTAACCTAGAAGGATGAAATAAATGAAACTAAAAAAGTTAATATGTATAGCGACGATCAGTGTTTTAGGGGTATTATCGTTTGCTGGATGTGCCAAGAAACAGGACGCAAAGAAGACAGAGACAAGCAGTGAAGCAAGTACACAGGAAGCAAGTGCGCAAATTTTTGCCATGGACACCTATATGAATCTGAAAGCATATGGAAAGAATGCACAAAAAGCAGTGGATGATGCTAAGAGTGAGATTGAGCGATTAGATCAGCTATGGTCAGCGGTAGATAAAAACAGTGAGATCTATCAGCTGAATCAGAAGAAAAAAATGAAAGTATCTGATGAGACATTAGAATTGATCGAATTTGCAAAGAAAAAATCAAAAGAATCAAACGATGCTTTTGATATTTCTATCTATCCGATCGTGGAATTATGGGGATTTCCGACACAGAAATATCGTGTGCCATCGGACAGTGAAATTCAGAAACTTCTGAAAAACGTAAATAGTCAGAAAATCAAAATTAATAAGAAAACAAATGTTGTGACATTAGAGAAGAATATGAAGATTGATCTTGGAGGAATTGCTAAAGGATACACATCACAAAGAATTGCAAAAATCTATAAAAAGGATGGTGTGAAAAGCGGTGTGATCAGTCTTGGTGGTAACGTACAGGCAATCGGAACAAAAACAGATGGAAGCCGATGGAAAGTCGGAGTGCAGTCACCAGATGATACAGAAAGTATGATCGGTGCATATGAAGCTGCTGATGAAGCAGTCATTACATCTGGAGCATATGAAAGATACTTTGAGAAAGATGGGAAAACATATCATCATATCATTGATCCAGCAACTGGAAAACCATCCGAAAAAGATCTGAAATCAGTAACGATTATCAGTAAAAATGGTACATTATCTGATACATTGTCAACAACATTGTTTGTTATGGGGAAGGATAAAGCTATTTCTTACTGGAAGGAACACAGCAAAGAATTCAATATGATCCTTGTTGATGAAAATAATAAGGTATATATTTCACAGGGAATCAAAGATCATTTTAGTTCAGATAGTGATTTTACAGTAATAAAAAAATAAAACGTTAACAGATAGAAAGAGAGAAGGAAAAACAAAAATGAAGATCATTGATCAGTTAAAGAAAGTCAATCTGATTCAGTTTGTGCCTGCGATTTTTGTGATCAGTCTGGTTGGAAACAGTGTTTTTGGATATACGGCACCAAAGTCAGAAAAATCAAAAAATAATTCTGAAAATCAGGTAGAAGCTGCAACGACACAAGCGAAAAAGAAAACAAAGAAAGCAAATGCTGGGGATATTGATCTAAGCAAGATCAAGGATGGAACTTATGAAGGACAGGCAAACGGATATCGTGGTTTGGTAAAGGTTTCAGTTACTGTAAAAGATCATAAGATCACAGCGATCAAAGTATTAAGTAATTCCGATGATGCCGCATTTTTCAATCGTGCATCAGCAGGTGTGATCAAAAATATTCTGGCAAAGCAGTCATTAAAAGTTGATGTTGTCAGTGGAGCAACTTACAGTTCAAATGGAATCATTAAGGCAGTAAAAAATGCGTTAACAGGGGAAGAAGATAAATCATCCGCAAAAGCAGGCGGATCTTCTGCGAAATCTGCAGGAAGTGTTGGTACAGCGGATGAATCAGGAACATACAAAGATGGTACATTTATTGGAACAGCATCTGGATATCATGGCACTGTAAAAGTTTCTGTGACGATCAAAAAGAATAAGATCAAATCAATTAAAATTTTGGAAAATCATGATGATGCAGCGTATTTTAACCGTGCAAAAGGTATTTTACTTCCATTAATGGTTAAGAAACAGAGTACAAATGTAGATGCAGTCAGCGGGGCTACATTTAGTTCCAATGGAATTATCAAAGCGGTACGAAATGCATTAAGCAAAGCAGCGGTTAATAAATCGTCTAGTGACAGCAGTTCTACATCTACGACAAAGGATACAACGAAGAAAGATACAACAGAGAAAGTATCAGGTACATACAAAGATGGTGTTTACGAAGGAACTGGAACAGGATTCAGAGGAAAGATCACTGTCAGTGTCCGCATTAAGAAGAGCAAGATCGTAGAGATTAAACTTGTTAAAAATGAAAAAGATGATGCGGCATATTTTGAACGTGCATGGTCCGAAGTTCCATTTAGTATTATTGCAATGCAGAGTGCAGATACAGATAAAGTTGATGCAGTTAGTGGTGCTACATATAGTTCAAAAGGTATCATGGCAGCAGTCAGAGATGCGTTAAAGAAAGCATTGGCGAAAAAAGATACGGAAACTACAGTAGAAACAAATAATACGAACAATAGTACAAATGATAATAATACGAATACTGATAATTCATCTGAGGATAATACAACAACTGTACCAACAACACCGACAGATCAAACGTATACAGGAAGTGCAGTATGTGAGCCAGATGAAGATGGAGATTTTGACGCATATGATCTTACTATAGAAGTTGTAGTTTCATCTGATGGAAAAGTAAAAGGAATCCAAAATATAAAATGGTCAGATAAAAGCATGCAATCATGGTATAAGGATGCGGAAAAAAAGATAGTTCCTCAATTGATCGCAAATGGTTTGGATACTTCAAAAAATTATGACGTGGTAACAGGAGCAACATGTTCAAGCAATGCCTTGATCAATGCATACAAGAACGCAATTTCAAAGATAAACCAATAGGTAGAGGAACAAAAAAGAGATATGAAACAATTAAAAAAATACAAGCATTTCTTAATGAGACTTCTAAACCTTGTGCTGATCGTTGGAGTGTGTTTTGCATATCATAATATTGCAACGATCCGAGCAGAAAAAGAAGCGAAGATCGTAGCTGAGAACAGTGGTTCGGGTTCATGGAAGGACGGAACTTATGAAGGCAGCGGTCAGGGATTTGGAGGTCAGATCGTTGTGAGTGTGACCATAAAAAATGGTTCCATCGATGACATTCAGATCAAAGAAGCGAAAAATGAAGATAGTGCATATTTTGATAATGCAAAAAAAATCATAGATACAATGAAACAAAAGCAGACAGCCGATGTTGATGTAGCCAGCGGAGCAACATACAGCTCAAAAGGTATCATTGCTGCTGTACAGAATGCTTTGAAGGAGGCGTCATAATGAATCTTAGACAAAAGAGAGACTTAAGACGCCTCACTCGGCAGATCATTCAGATCATCTTTTTCCTATGGATGCCGGCATTATACACATCAGCATTTTCTGGTGTAAGGTATGTGATCGAACAGATCAGGGCAGGCAAGCCGATCGAGCAGAATGCATTTCTTGTAATGCTGATCGCATTATGCGGATTTACCATTTTATTTGGAAGATTCTTCTGCGGAT
>CAJMOO010000007.1 GCA_905215045.1 uncultured bacterium
TATCATGTAATTCCTCCATAATCAAAATATTATAGAGACATTCTTTTCCTTTTTTTGAAAAACCGACATTCTCAAGGTTTCCTGGGATATTCTTCTGCCGGTATAAATAGTATGGTTCCATCTGCATCTCTCTTGCGCATCTGGCTGCGTAAGATACCATTTCTTCAGTTGCCCCAAAATGATAGGTATCTTTCATGCGGTTTAATCTCGATGAACGTTTGACCGCAAGTGCATGAACCGTTAAACTTTCTGGATCAAGTTTCCTGATCTCCTCTAATGTATAGGAAAGTTCTTCCATTCCTTCTTCTGGAAGCCCGCAGATCATATCCATATTGATATTATCAATTCCTGCCTGCCTTGCAAGTGCGAATTTCTCTTTGATATCTTCGGACAAATGATTTCTTCCGATCAGTTTTAATGTCTTATCATTCATCGACTGTGGATTAATACTGATCCTTGTGACTCCATATTGCTTAAGAATCTTTAGCTTCTCAAGATTCAGACTGTCAGGTCTTCCAGCTTCCACTGTAATTTCCTGAATCTTTGATAATGGGAATCTCTTATTGATCTCACATAAGAGATATTCCAGATCTTTCTCATTTAACGATGTCGGTGTTCCGCCTCCGATATACATCGTCTGAAGTTCTTTGTGTGCATACGTCTGCTTCACAAAATCTAATTCCTTAAATAGTGCATCTAAGTAATCCTGTACGATGTTCTCATACTGATCGATCGAATACGATGTAAACGAACAGTACAGACACGTACTTGGGCAAAATGGAATACCTACATATAAGCTATATCCTTCTTTGTATGGGAATGCCTTTAAAAGCTCTTGTTCTTTCTGTACTGTTTCTGTACAAAGACTTGCTTTCTCTTCGGAAGCCAGATAATCTTTTTGGAATCTATGAATGATCTCCTGACTGCTTTCTCCTCTTTCATATCCGTCAAAAGCAATCTTTGTCGGGCGGATTCCAGTTAATGTTCCCCATGGAAGCTGTTTGTCTAATGCTTTGGAAAATAACTGATAGATTCCTCGTTTCATCTGGTTCTTGAAGATCTTCTTATCTTCATAATCACCAAACAGCTGAATCTCATCTTCCAACTGAACTTTTTTGTAAAGTTTCATAGTGATTTCCTGCTCTTTATATTGAGCTTCCAATATAAAATCGTAGATAGAATCAACGTGATCCGTCAATTCTATCTTCTCTCCGAGCATAAATGCCAATATTAAACTTCTGATATCATATTCATAAATTGTCTTGTTCTGAATTAATCCAATCATAGTCTATTGCAGAAACGGATTGCATCTGCTTTCCTCCTCGATCGTTGTTGGTGGTGTATGACCGGATAATACTTTTGTCCATGGTGGCAGCACAAATAATTTCTCTCTGATCGCTGTCAGCAGATCATTTAAATTACCTGTTGGAAAATCTGTTCTTCCAATACTCATCTGGAATAATGTATCTCCTGAGATCAGCCATCCATAATCTGCAAAATAATAACAAACACCGCCTTTTGTATGTCCTGGAACATGAATACATTTTACCTTTGTTCCCAGTACATCAATGATCTCTCCATCTTTCACCAGATGATTTGCCTTTAAGGAAAGATTCATTCCCATCATAGATCCAAGATTCAGATCAGGACTTGCAAGTACTTCTGCCTCACTTTCGTAAAGATAGACATTAAGATCTGGTTTTTGCTCCATCAGATATGGGAGTGCCATCACATGGTCAAAATGTCCATGAGTCAGGCATACACCTGCAAGTTCCATGCCATCCTCTTTTAATGTATCCATAATGCGCTCTCCTTGATCACCAGGATCAAACACGAACGCCTGATTTGTTTTTGTATTCTCAACAATATAACAATTTGTCTGCATCTGTCCAAGACAGATCGTTACCATCTTAAGTGGTCTGTCTAGTCGTAATGTTGTTTCACTCATATTATCACCTATCCTGCTGTTCTTTCGATATCGATCACACCTTCCACATTCCTGATCTTGGTAATGATACGATTCAGCTGCTCTACGCCTGTGATATCAAATGACATACTAAGCGTTGCTCTTCCTTTCTTATTGTTTGATACATTGATCGTAATGATATCAATATCAAGTTCTAAGAAAATCTTAGAAACTTCTGCCAGAAGGCCTTTCCGATTATTCGCATAGATATTAATCTCTGTTGTATATGTCTGCGTTGTATCAGCTTCACTTACCTGCCATTCTGCTTCGATCAAACGTGCCCTGTCTGATTCTGGCATATTCAGCAGATTAATACAATCTGTTCTATGAATAGAAATTCCACGTCCTCTTGTAATAAATCCAACAATTTCATCTCCAGGTACTGGGTTACAGCATTTTGAGAAACGAACAGCAACATCGTTAGCACCTCGTACCACAATCCCACCTTTTGATTTCTTATCTTTCTTCTTCTCTGGATTTGCCGCTGCTGCCTGTGCTGCTTCTGTCGTTTTCTTTAAGACCTGTTCATCTGTGATCTTCTGTTTCTTGATCTTACGGTCTTCTTCCTGCATCTTATTGATGACCTGACCTTCTTTTAATCCACCATGTCCGACTGCTGCGCATACAGAATCCCAGTCTTTAAAGCCATACTTTAATTCAACTTTCTTAATATATTCCGGCTTCATCAATTCAGAAAGTCTGATACTTTTACTTTTACAATATTTTTCAAGAAGTTCCTTACCCCTTACGATATTCTCTTCTTTAAACTGTCGTTTAAACCACTGATTGATCTTACTTCTTGCCTGTGCTGATTTTACAAGACCTAACCAATCTCGGCTCGGTCCTTTCGAGTTCTGGGATGTAATGATTTCTACACGGTCACCATTTTGCAAATGATAATCAAATGGAACCTGTCTTCCATTAACTCTCGCACCAACCATCTTATTACCAACCGCACTATGGATGGAATAAGCAAAATCGATTGGTGTGGAACCATTTGCAAGGTTTTTAACGTCACCATTTGGTGTAAAACAATATACCTGTTCTGCAAAAAGGTCTAAGTTTGTCTTAAGCAGACTTAAAAATTCCTTGTTATCATCCATGTCACGCTGCCATTCCAGCACTTCTCTTAACCAACTTAATTTCTCTTCTTCTTTGTTAAGTCCCTTGGTATTATTATTCTCTTTATACTTCCAATGAGCTGCAATACCATATTCAGCCACACGATGCATCTCAAAAGTACGGATCTGAATCTCAAATGGATGTCCTTCTGGTCCGATCAGTGTTGTATGCAGTGACTGATACATATTTGGTTTTGGCATTGCAATATAGTCTTTGAATCTTCCTGGAATTGGTTTATACATCTCATGAATGATTCCAAGAGCTGCATAGCAGTCCTTGACGGTATCAACTTTAATTCTTACTGCAAATAGATCATAAATCTGATCGATCGTCTTATGCTGGTTGACCATCTTCTTATAAATGCTGAACATGTGTTTTACACGTCCATCAATCTCTGCCTTTATTCCTGCACGATCAATATGGCCTTTCACTTCTTCTACGATCTCCTGGATAAAAGCTTCTCTTTCTTCTTTTGCAGAATTTAACGATTTCTCTAAATCTTCATATACATCTGGCTTTAAATAACATAGTGCAAGATCATCTAATTCGACCTTAATCTTTGAAATACCAAGACGATGTGCGATTGGTGCATAGATATCCATCGTTTCTCTTGATTTCTCTTTTTGCTTCTCTGGGCGCATAAACTGCATCGTACGCATATTATGCAGACGATCCGCTAATTTGATCAGAATCACTCGGATATCTTTCGCCATTGCAAGAAACATCTTTCGTAAGTTCTCCGCCTGAACTTCAATCTTATCCTTGGAATAACTCAACTGTCCTAACTTTGTAACACCATCAACTAACTGGGCAACTTCTTCTCCAAAGTCTCTGACAATATCCTCATAGGTCGTTTCCGTATCTTCTACAACATCATGAAGCAGCCCTGCCATAATCGTTTCTTTGTCAAGTTCTAATTCTGCAAGTATGATCGCAACACAAATAGGATGAATGATATAAGGCTCTCCAGACTTTCGTTTCTGCTTCTCATGTGCCTTGTATGCAACTTTGTAGGCACGCTCTACAGCCTCAATATCTTCTTCATCATAAATGCTTTGCATGGTTGTGATCAGCTGTCGTTTCAGTTCTTCAGGCGGAGTGAAGCTTTCCGGACTGCTGATATCCTTTTTTACACGATTTATGTTTGTTCTGCTTTCTTGTTTCATGCACGGATACCTCTTTGTCTCTTTTGCTTATTTTTTTAGTTTAGATTCACAGTAAACACAACGATATACCTGATGTTCTCTATCTGTTAATTTAAACACATGATCGATCTCTTGTTCTACAGATGTGATACATCTTGGATTCTTGCATCTTGCAATATTTACGATCTTTTCAGGAAGTTCTACTTTATGCTTGGATTTTACACTGCCATTTTCAATAACACATACAGTAACTTCTGGATCGATGTATCCTAAAACATCAAAGTTCACTTCAAATGCGTCTGAAATCTTGATGATATCTTTCTTTCCCATCTTGTTGCTTTTTACATTCTTAATAATTGCAACGCTACAGTCTAACTGATCTAGTCCAAGACTGTTATAAATCTGCATTCCGCGGCCTGCACGAATATGATCTAATACGATTCCGTTCTTAATGCTATCAATGTTCATCTGCACTTACCCCCAGTAATTCCATGATCAATGCCATTCTTACATGTTTCCCATTCAATACCTGTTTAAAATAGCAGGCTCTTGGATCGTTATCGACTTTTACAGAAATCTCATTTACACGAGGCAATGGATGTAAAATCGAAAGATCTTCTTTGGCGATCTTTAATTTATCCATATCTAAAATATAACTGTCTTTTAATCTGACATAATCGGCTTCGTTGAAGAAACGTTCTCTCTGTACTCTTGTCATATAAAGAATATCTAACTGAGGCATCACATCTTCCATCTTATCAACTTCTGTAAATGTGATCCCTTTCTTCTCAAAGACATCTTTCTTAATATATTCAGGAATCTGAAGTTCTTCTGGAGAAATTAAAATATAATTAATTCCTTCATATCTTGATAATGCTTTGATCAGGGAATGTACTGTTCTTCCAAACTTTAAGTCTCCGCAAAATCCAATCGTGAAATTGTTAAGACGTCCTTTTTCTCTTCTGATCGTTAAAAGGTCTGTTAATGTCTGTGTTGGATGATTGTGTCCCCCATCACCCGCGTTAATGACTGGAATGTTTACATACTGTGATGCTACAAATGGTGCACCTTCCTTTGGATGACGCATCGCAATGATATCTGCGTAACATTCAATAACTCTTGCTGTATCTGCCACACTTTCTCCTTTGGATGCAGATGAAGAATCTGCGGAAGAAAATCCAAGAACACTTCCTCCTAATTCAAGCATCGCTGCCTCGAAACTTAATCTTGTTCTTGTACTTGGTTCAAAGAACAAAGTTGCTAATTTCTTGTGTTTGCATACTTCCTGATATTTTTCAGGATTCTTTGCGATGTCATCAGCGCGGTCTAATAATCTGTCAATATCTTCCACACTTAAATCCATCGGATCAATCAAATGTTTCATTACATATTCCTCCTAATGGTTTGTCCTTTCTTCAATTCTACATTTTTAGACACCTAGTGTCAATTCTTTACTTCTGATTTTAGGCGAAGAACACCTTTATCTACCATGAATACTGGACGATAGGATAATTTCGATTTACGAAGTCCTTCTTCTCCGACATCATCCTCTCTGTTTACATATTTAAAATTCTCCATCTCGTGAATGACAAACTGCTGATTGATCATTGGATATGCTCCTTGGATATCTGCAAAAGCTTTTTCAATATGAACGATAAATGTATCTTCATTTGATGTGCGTTCTCCAATGGAAAATCCTACGATCTTTCCTTCGGCACGCAGAACGCCACCAACAAGTCCTAATTCTTTGTAGTTGATCACACTGTTTTTGGAAACACAGATCTCATCATGTTTCTCAATATCCTCTGGATCGCAGTTTTGCATCTTCCATTCCATCAGCATTGCCAGTACTTCTAACTGATTCTCATCGGAAAGCGGTTCATAGGACCACTCGTGATTTTCCTTAAAACGGTTGATGTGATTTCTCTTTCCATGAAGCTTCTTTCCTGATAATGTTGCAAGTTTCTCTCTGTCATAAATATACTCTGAAATATCTCTGTCATATTCAATCTCGTAGATGTCTCCAAACATCTCACGGAACTCATCTTCCATCTCATGGGTTACACCATGTAAGACAAATGGAATCTGTTTTTCTTTACAATCGTCCATTAAATATTGTAATACTTTCTTTTTATCGCCTTTTCCAAGCGGGTAACAAAAAGAGCCTCCCTCTTCGTCCGTATGAGATACAAACAATCCGTCTATGATCGCATACTTCACTTGATAAAAAGGACTCCATAGAATAATATTTGCTGTTGCATAGTCACAGCTTCTTGTATCATCCTCCAATATACATCGGTCAATTTCTTCTTTATCTTCGATCGTTGGTGTTTTAAACTCCATCTTTGTCAACTCCATTCTAGTGTTTTCTTGTAATATTTTTATTTGTGATATGGCTGATGATTCAAAATCCGATATGCACGATAAATCTGTTCTAATATGATCGTGCCTGTCAGCGAACCACTTTGTGTAAATGACGATACATGAAATGGCTTTGCTTCTTCTGATTCTAAATCTCCAATATAAAAATGAAACTTTGAAATTCCCTGCACAGAACTTTCATTGATCAGCTGTGCAAGGTCCGGGCTTGTCATACTGTCTTTTCCTGGCATGATATGATAATGCTCTCCCGGTTCTTTTAATATTTTCTCTACTTGTTTTGCATTCTTCTTATATGCTACAGAAACTTTCGCATATGCCCCAAGACGCTTTAAATACTCAGCCATCGCTTCTTGATACATCTTCGGATCTTGTGATTTCTTCTGCAGAATATAGATTTCAAACTTCATCATATGTTTTAATTTCCTTTAAAAAATTGTTTTAATTTTTTATCTTGTTTTAAAGCCTGCTCATATTTTTTATTGATCTGCTTTGTCAGCTTTTTGATTTCTTTGCTGTTCTGGCTTTCTTTTTTCGCATCCGTAATCTCATCTGTATCATGCTTTTCATTATTATAGATACAGAAAGTATCTCCCTTCTTCATCACATAATACGATGTCATTCCAGGTGCCAGTGTAGAAATCTTCTTAATCTTCATCTCATATGTTACATAAACGATAAATGATTCATCATCTGCACCTTGTTTTACAAGATATGTAAGATTCTTATATTTTTTCACATACTGATGGATGGCCTTTTGATTCTTCTCCAATTCATTTGTATCTTCTACCATATTTTTAAGATTCGCCAGATCATTGTTCTGAACTCTCTTATAATATGTTTTCATGAAATCCTCAACCGCCTTTTTCTCAGCATCCGGATCTTTCTTTTGTGTTGTTGCTGCATCATTTGTCTCTTTGATCACGCTTTGTGAGGTATTCTTTTGTGTTGTTTGTTGAAAAATCTTTTCATTGGTAAGTCGTTCTTGTTTCATCTGGTCTAATTTTCCATACGCTAAAAAAGCTGCGATAAAAAACAAGATCCAGCTTGTAATAATAATGATGACTGTAGATTTCTTAAGCTTCACGCACTTCCCTCCAATCCACCTAAAGCAAATTTACAGTATATTATACCTTATCGAACGAAGTGAGTCCAGTCCAAAGGACTATGAATTCACGAATGCCCCGCGGGTATACCTTATCGAGCGGAGCGAGTCCAGCCCAAAGGGCTATGAATTTACGCGTGCCCTGCGGTATACGTTACAGATTTTATTAAAAATAATTTCGTTATTGTATTAGCGCCGTTTGATAGAGTCAAGAAAATGTGTTACACTTTGTGTACAAAATTAAAGCAGAGATAAAACTACCCAAAGTACTACCTAAACTACTACCCAAACTACTACCCAAACTGTCCAAATATAATTATAAAGAAAGGTATCAAAATACATGAAAATCCAAATGATCTGTGTCGGGAAAATTAAAGAAGCATATTTAAGAGAACTGATCGATCACTATACAAAGATCATCCGAAAGAAATATGATTTTGAAATCATAGAACTTCCTGACGAGAAAACACCAGACAATGCAAGCGAAAAAGAAGAAACTAAGATTAAAGAAATCGAAGGGCAGCGAATTCTTGATAAGATTCCAGAAGGATCTTTCGTAATTCCTCTCTGTATAGAAGGAACTCCTTATTCCACCGAACAATTCCAGAAGAAATGGAATCAGTGGAACAAGGAGTCCATAAATAACGTTACATTTATTATTGGTGGTTCCCTTGGCTTATCACCAAAAGTTGTATCCAAAGGAAAATTAAAATTAAGTTTCAGTAAAATGACATTCCCACATCAACTAATGCGGTTAATTCTAATAGAACAGTTAAGTTATCTTTAATCCAAAGCATTTTCGAACATTCGGTAAATTTCCGGATGTTCTTTTTTTACATTGATTGGTTTTAAGTCTTTTGTCACCATACCATGTGTTGTTTTTCCAGTAGCTATCAGGTCATCACCTCTTGTAACTTTATAGGAAAACTCCAAGCGAACAGGCGTCAGCTTTGTAAGATTCACATGAATCTGTAATTGGTCTTCATAGAAAGCTGCTTTTTTATATTTGCATTCGAGACCTGTTAACGGTGTAATGATTCCTTCTTTTTCTACATCTGTGTAAGAAATACCAGCTGCTTTAATAAAATCAGTTCTGGCAACTTCAAACCAGACGGCATAATTGCTGTGATGTGCGATCCCCATCTGATCTGTTTCTGCATAACGAACTTCAACGGTTGATATATGTCCCATAGTTTTACGCTCCTTTTCTTTTTGTTTATTGTAAGCGTTTCTTTATAATCTGTCAAAATTTAATCAACTTGTGCTTTTACAGTTTCTTTTCCTGATTTTCCAATGAGCTGATAGTAAATAATAAAAGCAATCACAGCAGTAATGATTTCAGCAACCCAGAAAGCGTGCCATACGCCATGTACACCAACAGCTTTGCTTAATACAAATGCTGCAGGAATAATCACGATAACATAGCGCAAAAATGAAATCATAAAAGACTGGATACCTTTTCCTAATGCTTCAAACGCACCTGCAGAAACAACGGAAACGGAAGAAGCAACAAATCCTGCACAGATAATGCGAAGTGCGATTGCACCTTCTGTCAATGTCTGAGGATTGCTTGTAAACATGCTCATAAGTGTCTGTGGTATTGCAAAACAAATGACAGTTCCAACAGCCATAATTCCAACGACAATCTCAAATGTCATAAGATAAATCTTACGGACACGCGCAGGTTCCTTTGCTCCATAATTGTAGCTCATGATTGGACGCATTCCCTGAATCATTCCATTTGCAGTAAGGTATAAGAATGTTTGCAATTTGTAATAAACACCAAGAACAACAACATAAGTCTGTGAAAACGATGCTAAAATCGCATTTAAGGCTGATACTAAGAAAGATGGAAGTGCCATATTTAAAGTCGCTGGAATTCCAATCGCATATAATCTTTTTACACAGGCAGCTTCTGGTTTTAAACAATCTTTTCTGATCTTTACGTGAATTGGACGAAGCACATAAACAACCAGATAAATGATTAATGTACTGCTCTGCCCAATACCAGTCGCAAGTGCTGCACCCTGAATTCCGAGTTTCGGAAAGAATCCGATTCCAAAGATTAAAAGTGGGTCTAACACAATATTTACAATGCAGCCAGTCATTAAGGCAATCATAGTAATCACCATATTTCCAACTGCCTGAAAAATCTTTTCAAAAGAAATGCCTGCCATAATAATTGTTGAAAACATCAATGCAATCGTTGAATATTGTAATCCCATTCCAATCACAGTGTGATCACTTGTAAACATTGCCAAAAATGATGGCATGATCATTAATCCAACGATCGTAAGAATGACTCCATGAATGATATTTAAAAACAATCCCTGTGTCGCAGCTTTATTGGCTTCCTTTGCTTTTCCTGCACCAAGAAACATCGCAATTACTGCATTAATTCCAACACCAAACCCAACAGCAATTGAGTTGATCAGATTCTGTACTGGATATACAAGAGACAATGCGTTCATTGCATCTTCACTGATCTTTGCAACAAAAATACTGTCAATGATGTTATACAACGAATTTACAAACATTGAGATTACCATCGGCAATGCCATTGATAATAATAACGGTAAAATAGGTTTTTCTTTCATATACGTCTGATCCATAAAATAATTCCTCCTTAATAACAAAAAAAGAGACGATAGACCTTGCTGTTTAACGATCAGAAACAGTAAAATCTATAGTCTCTTAAAAGACGGTATTTAATTTATTTCATTTGTATAAAATACGCACCAGGCGGGAGTCGAACCCGCGGCCAACAGCTTCGGAGGCTGCCACTCTATCCACTGAGTTACTGGTACATAAGCTATATTATATTACAATAAATATGATAATTTTTCAAGAAATATTTTTATTTTTTACTAATTTAATTAAAATATATGTTATCATAAAAAGAAAACAACGAGGTAACTAACAATGATTGAAATCAGAAAATTTGAACCCGATGATACAGACGCAGCAATCAAAATCTGGAATGAAGTTGTTGACAACGGCGTTGCCTTTCCTCAGTTAGATGACTTAGATCATGAAAGTGGTCTTGCTTTCTTTGAAGAACAGACATACACTGGAATCGCTGTTGATTCTGATACCAATGAAATCGTTGGGCTTTATATTTTACATCCAAATAATGTTGGAAGATGTGGTCATATCTGTAATGCAAGTTATGCAGTTTCTTCCGCTCATCGTGGAAAACAGATTGGTGAATTTCTTGTCACTGACTGTGTAAAGCGTGCACCTGAATTTGATTTTAAGATTCTGCAGTTTAACGCTGTTGTTGCAAGTAATAAAGCTGCCTTACACCTATACAAGAAACTTGGATTTATCCAGCTTGGTGTAATTCCAAAAGGATTCTTATTAAAAGATGGTACTTATGAAGATATCATTCCTCATTATCTGGAATTAACAAAGTAATTAAAATAAATAATAAATTATGCAAAATAAAAATCTGAAATCCTTTCACTGTGATTTCAGATTTTTTTATGCTTTTATCTAACTTTGATCCATTCCTGATCTTCTTTTTTCTCAAAACTTCCATCCCCGATTCCTAATGCAGATTTTGCTAACATATCTGCATAATCGTTGTATTTATCATTGGAATGACCTTTCACTTTCACAAACTTGATCTGAACGTGTTGTTTCATTTCTTCATAAATTCTCTGATAAGCCTGTGTTCCTTCTTTTTTCGCTGCCCATTCACCGGTACACCATTTCTGAATTCCTTCATAATCGTAGTGAATTGCAAGCTTTTTATAACCATTTTCTTTGGCAAAACGCATCGCTGCTTCGGAACCTTTGATCTCGCCTGCTACATTACGCATCGTTGCAAGTTCTTCGTCTGTATATGGATATGCAAAGTAGCGTTCTTCCCCACCATGCATCAATACCATTCCATAAGAAAATCTCTTCTGGGAATGATCATAGCTTCCATCCACATAGGCAACTAACGTATCTTCATCAATCTGCATTAATTCATTTGCATCGGGATTTAAAAACTCTTGCGCTTCTGCTTTTGTCTTAAATCCTTTGTATCTTGCATTTGGAAAACCCATCACCTGTGCTTTGCATGCATCCCATGACATATAGATTCCTGGCTTTCTTCCTTTTTTTACTGCATAAAATTTTCCTGCCATATTTTTTCCTCTTTATTTCTTTATGTTTAGGGTGATCACAACATATTCGGAATGTCCGCCTGTACGGATTGGATATCCCCAGCCGCCAATTCCTGAACTTACGATTACCTGATAATTGCCATCTTGTCGATGTCCATAGTTTAATTCTGTCACACCAATCAGCTCTCCAAGCTGCCCCGTCGGCCAGATCTGTCCGGCGTGAGTATGTCCGGATAAAGAAAGATCTACACCTGCCTTTTTATTTTCTTTTAAGCCTTTTGGCTGATGATCCAGCAATAACACAAATTCATCTTTCTTTTTATCTCCAACAACTTCTTTGATATCTTTTCGATCAACCGATGCATCTCTTCTTTTGTTGTATTTTCATCGAAAATATCTCCTGTGAGAGCAAGAATATCTGGATGCTGCGCCTGAATCTTTTGACAGTATGTCTTGAATTTGTCTGTTGTCATTGTTGTTGGCGTATGAAGATCTGAAATCTGGACAATTTTTAACCTGTTTTTTCGTTGTAAGATTGTAATCTGTCTGTCTTACATTTTTGATATTATAACTTCCATATCCCGCTGCCACTGCAACTGTTAAAAATCCAATGATACAGCTTTGATATAAAAATCTTAAAACCTTTACAGATTTTTCACCTTTGCAGACTCTTTTCCCAATCTGCCATACAATTTCCATCACCCCGCATGCTGCAAGGAAATGAAGAATCAAAACAGCTCCAAGTCCATATACCATAATGCCATAAATTCTCTCCTTTTTTAAGCAAGAAAAAATCCTGCATTGCAGGATTTCTTCTGAAATTCATATTGTTAGTCGTTATCTCTTCCGCCAAATAAGATGACAAGACGAAGTAAGCTAAGAATTGCCGCTGCTGCACTTGCCACATAAGTCAGTGCTGCTGCAGTTAATACTTTCCTTGTCTGTGCCACTTCATCACCATACATGATTCCTGTGTTACCAAGAATCTTTAATGCTCTTGATGATGCGTTAAATTCAACTGGAAGTGTTACCAGCTGAAAGATGACTGCCAGTGAGAATAGTAAAATTCCAATGTTTAATAATGTCTGGTTCATTCCAAGAACAACACCGCCGATAATAAACAGCCAGGATAAATTAGAACCTAAATTCACGGCTGGAACCATCGCTCCACGAATCTTTAATGGTGCGTATCCCTGCTGATGCTGTACGGCATGCCCGCATTCATGGGCTGCAACACCGATCGCTGCAATGGAATCTGATCCATAAGTTGCATCGGATAATCGTAGTACTTTATTCTTTGGATCGTAATGGTCCGTAAGATTACCACTGACACGTTCTACAGAAACATCGTAAATTCCTGCCTGATTTAAAATACGTTCGGCTGCCTGAGAACCAGTTAATCCACAATGACAGCGGACTCTTGAATATCTGCGAAACGTTGAATTCATCTTGGAGGATGCGATCATGGTAATGATCACTCCGACGATGATCAAAATATACGTTGGGTCGAAATAATAACCATATGGGTAATACATAAATATCTCCCTTCTTTCTCTATAACATGTAGATGATTATATCGTTCATCCTACATGAAATCAAGGCAGTTTAGAAATATTTTATAATCATTTTATTGAATGATTAATTCTTTATCTTTTTATAATAAAGAAGCTCTTAATTCTTCTCCAGATTTGGCACTTAAGTATGCTGGTGCAATATCAAATACTGTTTTGCATCCGCTCTGTCCTTCTTTGGAAAGTTTGTATGCAGCTCTTGCATATGCAACTAAAACGCTTGATGTAAATTCTGGATTAGAATCTAATTTTAAGCTGTATTCGATGATGTGTTTGTTTTCTTTTTCCCATCCTGTGCATCCGCTTCTTAATACGAATCCACCATGAGGAATCTTATTATGATCTCTGTCTAATTCTTCCTGACTGATGAAATGTACTGTTGTATCATAGTCTGAGAAGTAGTTAGGCATTGTCTTGATCTCTTCTTCTACTTTCTTCGCATCTGCGCCTTCTTCAAGAACTACGAAACATTCTCTTGTATGTTTCTGTCTTGTTGTAAGTTCTGGATCTTCTCCATTACGAACTGCTTCTAAGGCTGCTTCTACAGGAATTGTGTACTGTTTACCATCTTTGACACCTTCCACACGACGGATCGCATCAGAATGTCCCTGGCTGACACCTTTCCCCCAGAATGTGTAATCTTTTCCTTCTGGCAGGATTGCATTTGCATACATTCTGTTTAATGAGAACATTCCTGGATCCCAGCCTACAGAGATGATTCCAACATGTCCATTTTCTTTTGCTGCTTTATCTACATTTGCAAAATGTTCTGGAATTCTTGCATGTGTATCAAAGCTGTCTACTACGTTAAATAATTTTGCATATTCTGGTGTCTGAACAGGAAGGTCTGTTGCACTTCCTCCACATAACACCAAAACATCGATCTTATCTTTCCAGTCTTCTACATCTTTGACATTACATACAGCTGCACCTTCTGTTAAAATGCTGACTGTCGCTGGATCTCTTCTTGTAAATACAGCCACAAGCTCTAAATCCTCATTCTGTTTGATCGCGCATTCAATACCGCGTCCAAGGTTACCATAACCCATAATACCAATTCTAATCATTGATCTTTTCTCCTTTTTGACTTTATTAAACCTAGTATATCATCTATGAGTTTTCCATTCAACGTATTCTTTCTTCCATTTTTTTGCTATAATAATCTTAAAAATTCCCGATAAATCAAGGTTTATCAGGATAATCTAACAGAAATGAGGAATTTTATCATGTCATTTACCGGCATTTTCAAAGCAAAAGACGGCATTGTTGCCGTTGTCGATTCCAAAGCATCCAGAGTAGAAAATGGTCAATCTTTTGAGGATATTCAAAGAAATCCAGAAAAACTATTCATCTTCCAAAACGGCATTGCCACAACTTTTGGAGCAAACCAGGTCTTAGTTCAGAATCCTTTTGAATTTTCTTCAAAAGTTATTGCGATTGAAGATCTGGTTTATGAATACTTGCACTTAAAAAATATATTAGATGCCTCATTCTTCCAATCCCTGCTTGTAAAAATGACATCAAACCCAGCTAATACAGAACCAGTTAACTTTCTAGTTGGACGCAAAATCCGCCAGGAAGAATACATCTTAGAGCACCATCAGATCCGCTACTGTGCTTATGCACAACGACTCGGCACTCCAATGGAACATTTCTTTACTGGCGGAGATGAAAAATACCGGGAACATTTTGATAATCTTCCTTATCTTTCACAGATTACATCGGTTGATGTATTGCAGAAAACTGTTGCAAAAGAATTGGATGGATTGATTCGATATTATGATACTCAAGCTGAATACAATCCTGTTGGGAAGCCAGTAAAATCCTATATTTTAAGATAAAACCACTTTATAATCAGTATACTCTAGTTATCATTAGCTAATAGCTTTTGCCAATAAACTTTAATTATTATTTTCTAATAGTTTTTGCCAGTAAACTTCAAGGATAATCTGTATGTATATTATCCACCACACACCTTACAGTTTAATCTTCGCAAAAGCTTCTGCAAATGCATTATTAATTGGCTGTTCTGCCTCTTTCTGCTGTTTTTTCAAATATCGGTTCACTTCCTTCTTGCTCATTCCAGAACCCTGTTTTTCTTTTCTCTGTTTAAATGCAGAAAGTTTCTCCTTATATCCGCAAACGCATACAAACTTCTGTCCTTCACCTTCTCCGACCATTTCCATCTTCTTATGACATACTGGACATCTGGCGTTTGTAATCCTCGAAATTGTCTTTTTATACCCACAGGCACGGTCCTGACATACCAGACGTTTGCCGTGTTTTCCATTCACTTCTAACAGAAATTTCCCACATTCTGGGCAGCGATGTCTTGTCACATTATCATGTCTGAATTTACCATCGGATGTTTTAATATCTTTGATCAATACCTGTGTATAATCAGAGATTTCTCTCATAAATTTCTGGTCATTTTGTTTTCCTTTGGAGATTGCTGTCAGTTTCTTCTCCCAATCGGCAGTTAATTCTGCTTTTTTAAGATCTTCTGGGACAAGTTCTAATAACTGTTTTCCTTTGGATGTGATATGGGTTTCATTTCCTTTTTTCTCAAGAAGATAACTGTTAAATAACTTATCAATGATATCGGCTCTTGTTGCAACGGTTCCAAGTCCTTTTTTATCCATCTGATCGATCAGTGTACCTTCCGTATAACGTCCCGGTGGATTGGTTGTTCCTTCTGTCATGGAAATCGTTCCAACTGGATATTCTTTTCCTTTGACTGGAATATTTCCTGTTTTAATCGTGTCTTTTGTTTGCGTTTCTTCTTCGTAGAGTTCTCTCCATCCAAGCTGTTTGATATTCTCTGCTTTTGCACGGAATAACTCTCCATTTACGTTTGCTTTCACAGAGAGCTGTTCGGAAACTGCCGGAGCTGATAAGACAGCTAAAAATCTTGCAACAACCATATCATAGATCTTTCGTTCGTCAGAACTGAAACTTGTCAAAGATGCATACTGCTCTGTCGGAATGATCGCATGATGGTCAGATACTTTCTTATCGTTGATAAAACGGCTGCTTGCCTTGATATCTTTTCGTAATAATGCCGCTGCTGCCTTTTTGTATGATCCATTCTGGCATGCTTTGATCCTGTCTTTTAATGTGTCTGTCATATCATTGGTTAAATATCTGGAATCTGTTCTTGGATACGTCAATACTTTGTGATGCTCATAAAGACTCTGCATGATATTTAATGTCTGTTTTGGTGAAAATCCATATCGTTTGCTGGCTTCTTTCTGCAGGGTTGTCAGATCGTAAAGTTCTGGTGCATAATTCTTTTTCTCTTTTTTCGTCACTTCTGTGATTACAAGATCATGACCTCTTAACTTTTTGCCAAGTTCCTCTGCCCATTTCTTGTCAGAAATTCTCTGATTTCCTTTTTGATTCTCCCATGTGAAATTAAGTCCCGTTGCAAAAATCTTATATCCATAATATTTCTGTGGTTTAAAACTTCTGATCTCCTGTTCACGGTTCATGATCATAGCCAACGTTGGTGTCTGCACACGTCCACAAGATAACTGGGCATTATATTTACATGTTAAAGCTCTTGTCGCATTGATTCCTACTAGCCAGTCTGCTTCTGCCCTTGATCTTGCAGCACGGAAGAGATTGTCATATTCTTTTCCCGGCTTTAAATGTGCAAAACCATCTTTAATCGCTTTATCTGTTACTGAAGATATCCACAGGCGGTAGATCGGTTTCTTATTTCCAGACATTTGTAAGATCCATCTTGCAACTAATTCTCCTTCTCTTCCTGCATCGGTTGCAATAATAACGTCTTTGATATCATTTCGAAGAAGTAATTTCTTTACTGTCTGAAATTGTTTTGATGTCTTCTTTAATACCGTTAATTTCCAATGTTTTGGCATCATTGGAAGAACATCCATATTCCACTCTTTATATTCTTTTCCATACTGCTCAGGGTCTGCCAGTGATACTAAATGTCCTAATGCCCATGTTACAATATAATCATTTCCCTCGATGTAACTATGCGTTTCCTTCTTACAGCCAAGAACCCTCGCAATATCACACCCAACCGAAGGCTTCTCCGCTAATACTAATCGTTTCATTTTATTATCTAAACCTTTCTAAAAATTGTCATCTCAAATTTATCGTCCCGACCATTTTACCATATTTTATGGTATACTGAAACAAAGATATTTTTATCGTACTTTTATAGAAACGAGGTATTTATTATGAAATTAATGATCGCATCCGATATCCACGGGTCTGCATTTTACTGTAAGCAATTAATGGAAGCATACAAACAAGAAAACCCTGATAAACTACTTCTTTTAGGAGATTTACTTTATCATGGACCAAGAAATGATCTGCCAAAAGAATACGCACCAAAACAAGTCATCGAAATGCTAAACGCCATCAGCGACCAGTTGATTTGTGTGAGAGGAAACTGCGAAGCCGAAGTCGATCAGATGGTACTAAACTTCCCAGTCCTAAGCGAATCCTGCATCCTATACATCGACGGCCAGATGATCTACGCAACCCACGGACATATAAACTCACCAGCGAATCCTCCAAAATTACATAAAGGAGATATTCTGCTGACTGGACATACACATATTCCTGCCTGGGAAGAACATGATAACTTTATATACTTAAATCCAGGGTCTGTGTCTATACCAAAGGAAGGATCTGAACATGGGTATATGATTTATGAAGATAAGACGTTTTTGTGGAAAACTTTAGAAGGTGACGTGTATCATACACTTTAATTCTTTTTATAAAAAAGCGAAGTGCTTCCTATAATGGCACTTCGCTAAAAGCCTAATCGGGTTGAGCATAAAAGCTTGATTAGGTCTGTATATATATTTTATGCAACGTAGATTACTTTATGCGTTTAAATGTTCTTTCCAATCTATTGGCATATTCATAGCTGCCAAATCTATCACATCTTGATTTTCTTCTAATAATTTTTCTAATTTATTGACAAATTCCATCCATTCTTGATTTGAAGCTCTTAAATATTTCATTGCTAAAAGAATTTGATACACTCCATTATGAGATGTTGTTGGTATTATTTTATCTACGTCTAAGATTTCTGGTGTTGTATGAATGGTTCGATTATATATTCTCGAATTATGTGCACACATATTGCGTAATATAGAAATTCCTTGAACCCAAGATGTAAACATTTTCTGCGAGGGTCTTACCAAATTTCCTTTTTTAGATACATATTTATAATTATTTGCTAAAATTACATATGCACTATCTAAACCTGTCTTCAAATTTTTTATAATTTTAGACATTGTTCCAAATGAGAGAACCTCTACAATTGCCCATACTGGTATCTCGCCTTCATGATTCTTAAAATTATGTTTAATGAATACATCATTCGATCTTGCAATTTCCGATGATATCGTCGACATATTTCTCCAGTACATTTTCTTGTCCTTAAAAATCGATGAATCCTGTAGAATTAATACGTCATTGTGAATTAATAATGCTTCAACTAATCTTACTCTTAAGGCTACTTCTATTTTTGATATCATAGAAAAGATCAGATTCGATAATTTTTGATCAAATTGATATAATTGAAGAATATTTTCAAACTTTGTTCCCACAACATATTTTTTTGAATCATTATTATATAATTGAAATGAATATCCTCTTAAACGATAGTATCCTATGGTCCTCAGTGCATCTTCCACTTGATCATAAGATTCTATTTCCATTCCCGCATCTATATATGATTGTATTTGTTGTTCTATTGTTAATATTTGTTTCGGATATCTATACATAAAAGCTCTCCATAAATAAAAAAAGTCCCACCGGGTTGCGCTTGAATCAGAGGCGTGGTGGGTTCTGTTACTTATATTATATATGTTTTATTATATTTGTCAAGATATTAATTTTATTTTGTTTTCTTCGGCAACACCAAACTAAGTATCAATGACACTACGAATACGCCCGCAACCGCATTCCCATTAAAGATATCTCCAACTTCCTTCGGAAATGCCGCAAAAAAGTTCCCAGATGTCTGTGTCAGTCCCACACCGATACAAAATGCCAAAGATACAATGACCATCGTGCGGTCATCAAACTCACATTCTTTTAACATCTTGATTCCTTCATACATAATAGAACCAAACATCATAACGGTACATCCACCAAGCACTGCCTGTGGAAGAGAGTTAAAGAATGCTCCAAGTGGCGGGAATAATGATGCCAAGATTAAGATCAACGCTCCCATTAAAATAGTAAATCGGTTGATAACTCCTGTCATTGTGACAAGTCCGACATTCTGGCTGAATGATGTTAATGGAAGACATCCAAAGCATCCAGAAATTGCACTGGAGAATCCATCAACTGCTAACGATCCCTGTAATTCTTCCATCTCAATATCACGTCCAAGAGCACCGGTACAGATTGCTGTTGTCGCACCAGTTGTCTCTGCTGCTGATACAAGGAACACGATCGCAATCGTAAAGAATGCTCCAAGATCAAAGACTGGTTTATGGCTTGTAAAGAGTACAAGTTTTGGAATGCTTACAACACCAACCTGTGCGATTGTTTTGGAAATTCCAGAAAAATCAACCAGTGGTGCAATTCCTGCAACGGTAAAGATAACAGAAAGGAGATATCCTAAGATCAGTCCGACTAATACATTTAAGTTTTTATATACACCTTTTAAGATGTATCTGGCTGCAAGGCAGACGATCAGTGTAAATGCTCCGATAAAGAGATGATACCATGCTCCAAAATCTTTAGCTCCATCTCCACCTCCCCAGGAATTCATTCCTACAGATAACAAAGACAGACCGATTGCGATAACTACACAGGCTGAAACAACAGGTGTTAAAAATCGTTTCCAGTATCTCGCACTTAATCCAACGATTCCTTCAAAAATACCTCCGGCGATAACAGCTCCAACCATTCCTTCATATCCAAGATCCGGATTGGTACAGATCATTAATAAACTTCCAAGAAAGGTAAAGCTGACTCCCATAACGATCGGAAGCCTTGATCCGATCTTCCAGATTGGGTATAGCTGAAGACATGTACCGATTCCTGCCACAAACATGGCACACTGTAATAACTGTGTGATCTCTGCTCCTGTCAAATGGTTATTCGTTCCATGTACAAATGCAGCACTGCAGACGATCAGTACTGGTGCAAGATTGGATACAAACATTGCCAGTACATGCTGCAGACCAAATGGAATCGCTTTCGATAATGGAACTCTTCCATTCAGCTTGTAAATATTGTCTGCACTGACATTCTGATTCTGATTTTCCATATAAATTTAATCCTCTTTTTCTTTCTTAGCCCTTAATAATATCATCGATCGTGTCAAATGGGATTCCTTCATTTTCTCCATTATCTTTATGCACATGAACGATATCATCTTCTTCTAAACATCTAGCAAACTCAATCTGCATAAAAATACCTTTGATTTCTCTTCCGTTTAATGTCTTTACGATCACATGATCATTCTGTGAAAGAAAAAGTTCTTCTTCATTGCCAGCTTCATCTTGTTTTACCAGTTTGACTCCTGGTAATACGTTTGTAAATTCCATAAAAGTTGCTCCTTATCTTATAATTTCAGAAAAAACTTCATCAATTGTTCTTTGGCTTTGTTATATGGCATATAGCGGACTGAGATATCGATCTTATCTGATTTCTTTACGATACTCTTTTCATGTGTAAAAGTATCAAAACTTTTCTTTCCATGATAAGAACCCATTCCGCTGTTCCCAATTCCTCCAAATCCTAAATATGGACTCGCAAGATGAATGATCGTATCATTGATGCAGCCACCGCCAAACGACAATTGTGAAAGCACATCTTGTTCTACTTTATCATTTTCTGTAAATAAATACAATGCCAAAGGTTTCTTATGACTTCTGATATAAGAAATTGCATCTTCTAATTTGTCATATGTCATCACTGGAAGCAATGGACCAAAGATCTCTTCCTGCATCACTTTTGATCCTTCTTTTACATTCACAAGAATCGTTGGTGCGATCTTTTTTAACCGCATATCTCCGTAACCGCCTTCTGCGATCTTTTCGTGTTTCATAAGATCTATGATCCGCTGGTAATGTTTTGTGTTGATCATGGCTGGATAATCTTTGTTGGATAATGAATGTTCCCCGATCATTTTGTTGATCCAGTATTTTAAATAAAAGATCAGTTCACTTTCTGCTTTTTTATCCACCAAAATATAATCTGGTGCAACACATGTCTGCCCGCTGTTTAGAAATTTTCCAAAAACAATTCGTTTTGCTGCCAGTTTGATATTGGCACTTTCTTCTACGATGCATGGACTTTTCCCACCTAATTCCAAGGTCACTGGTGTCAAATGTCTGGCCGCCTTTTCCATCACGATCTTTCCAATCCGTTCTCCACCCGTATAGAAAATATGATCAAATGACTGTTCCAGAAGTTTTTCACTGATTTCTACTCCCCCATTAATTACAGCGACATAATGAGATGGAAAGACTTCACCGATCATCTTCTTTAGAAGATTGGCGCAATGCGGTGCATGTTCCGATGGTTTTAAAACACAGCAATTTCCTGCTGCGATTGCTCCGATGAGTGGCTGCAAGGATAAAAGAATTGGATAATTCCATGGAGCAATGATCAGAACCTTTCCGAGAGGCTCCTTGATCTTATAACTTCTGGATGGAAATTGGGCAAGCGGTGTTTTTACGGGTTCTTTCTTCATCCAGTTTTTTAGATTATTCTTTACATAAGAAAGCTCACTTTTTACCATTCCAATTTCTGTCATATAGGATTCAAATGATGATTTTCCTAAATCTTTATATAGTGCATATTCGATATCTTTTTCATGTTGTTTGATCGCATATTCCAGACGCAATAATGCTTTCTTTCGAAATTCATAGTCTTTTGTCTTCTGGCTTTGAAAAAAATGTTGCTGCCTTTTTAACATCTGATTGATTTCCATGATAATCTGTCCTTTCCTTATGAATTCAAGCGGTATCCTGCTCCCCAGATTGTCTCAATGATCTGAGGATTTCTTGCATCATCTTCGATCTTTTCTCTTAAACGGTTAATATGTACCGAAACCGTTGCCGCATCTGATACATAATCATATCCCCAGATCTTTTCGTGAGTTTCTTTCGTTTCTGCATGTTGTTGATTCTCACCTTTTAAGCGGTGATATTGTCTTAGATGGGAACGGACCCTTGCAACAAGCTGGGATGGATCAAATGGTTTGGTGATATAATCGTCTGCTCCAAGTCCAAGTCCGCGGATCACATCCACGGATTCCGTTCTTGCTGTTACCATCAAAATTGGAATATCGATCTCATCTCTGACACTTCGACAGATTTCATATCCATCTACATTTGGAAGCATCAGATCAAGGAGCAAAAGATCGTAGGAATTCTGTCTTAATTCCCCGATGACTTTTGTTCCGTCACTGATCCAGCTTGTTTCATAGCCGCTGCTGTTTAAATAATCAATTTCTAACTGTGCGATATTTTTATCATCTTCTACAACTAATATCTTTTCCATTGGCGCCCTCTTTTATTTTGATTCTTTGATAATTGGAAAATGCATGGTCATCTTTAATCCATGATCATTTGTAGCATCAATATGCCCCATTTGTTGTTCTATGATATATTTTACCACATACAGTCCGACACCGCTTCCCTTTTTATTTCTTGCCTCATCACAACGATAGAAACGATCAAATATTTTTGCTAATTTATCTTCATCAACGCCTGCCCCATTATCTTTCCAGGAAATAGAAACACCATCTTTGTCCACTCCTGCCGTAACCGATATCTGCACTGGTTCCTTATTGCTGTATTTGATACTGTTTTCTAAAAGGTTGTCAAAAACTCTTCGCATCTGATCTACATCAATTAAAACTTCTGGCAGAATTTCCTGCTGTCTTGTATATAGAAATTCAATCGTTTCATATTCCATTTCTTTTTGTGCAATGTATGCCTGTGTGTATTCTGAAAGATCCACAGGAACCATATGAAACTGTGTCTGCCCGCTCTCGATTTTGGAAAATTCAAAAAGTTTTTCTAATAAAACATTCATTTCTTTTGTTGACTGATAGGCTGTCTTTAGATACATCTGCTGTTTTTCTTCCGTATCTGCGATGCCATCAAGAATTCCTTTGATATAGCCCTGAATGCTTGTAAGAGGAGTTCTTAGATCATGAGAAATTCCAGTTACCATATCTTTTCTTGCTGCTTCATTTTGTTCCCGCTGCTTCTGGTCTTCTAGAATCGTCTTTTGCATCTCATTAAACATCTGGCAGACATTTTCAAATTCGGAATCTCCATGATAGATGATTTCTTCTTTTAAGTTTCCTTCTTTGATACGCTTTGCTCCTTCTGATAAGGCATTTAATGGCTCCATGATCTGTTGATTTAATCTTCTGGAAAATACATAAGATACTACAAAAAGTACAACAACTGCGAACAATACGATTAAAACTCCAATAAAAAACAAACTTGGGTAAGATCGTACAATCTTATATAAAAAACTGTGTGTGTCCATATTTGTCACGGATGCAAAGTCTTTTTCCAGTGTATCTTCAAATAATAAGGCGATCATCACACAGATCACTGCCATTGCAAGAATCGCTGAACATAGGATCATCATCCCTGAACGAAACATTCTTTTTCTTAATGACATCGTTTTCACTTCCTTTCCTTTTATATTTTTATCTTACGTTATTTCTCCTTATTTTTCCATAACTTCATGCATTTTAAGATTACAAATAAGACTGCTTCACTGATGATCAGACCAATTCCAACATATTTTAACATTGCTTTTGTTAACATTGTGATCTGTAACAGATTTGGCAGGATCATGATCGCGAAGAATGTTTCAAAGACCATTGTGATACATAAAAATGCACGTAATGGATTCATCGGAATACAGCTTCTGATCACTGCTGTCATGGAAATCAGGATTAATAGGAAATACATCACGGTCTGGTTTTCCATTGTACTAAACGCTCCTGCAGTTCTCGTGACATTATGAACAACCTTTCTTCCTTCCATCACCACCTGTGGGAGATTTGTAAAATCAGAGTCTAGTAATACAACTTCTGAAATCTGTTTGCTTGCATCACTTCCATCTGCAATCGCGATCGCACAGTCTGCTTCTCTTAATGCCAGAAGGTCATTGACTCCATCTCCTGTCATGGCAACTTTATGTCCCTGTCGTTTTAGGGCTTTTACTAATTCCTGTTTTTGTTTTGGTGTCACTCTGGCAAATACACTGTATTTGTTTGTCAGTTCTTCATAATCAGGTTCATTTTCAAATGCTGACATATCGACAACTCTCTCCCAGTGATCAAGTCCAGCTTTCTTTGCGATCATAGATACGGTCTTTGCATGATCTCCTGAGATGATCTTTACATCCACACCTTCTTGTCTGAAAAACTTTAAGGTTTTCTTGGCATTTTTACGGATATTATCTTCTAAGATGACTCCATATAATGGTTTGATATTTTGTGGTAATGCATTGATATTTTCCCAGATTTTATTGTAATATCCGATCACAATGACTCGTCTTCCTGCTTCCATTTCCATTTTTAAAAGATCTGGAATCTCTTCTTCAAACAGTTTATCTGGTGCACCCACAAAGATCGTTCCAAGATTTTCAAAACTTACGCTTCCCCATTTTCTTGCAGAAGAGAAAGCGATTTTGGCTGTTTCCTGATAACGTTTCTTCTTTGGAAAGATTGTTTCTAATGCCTGAAATGTCGCATTGGTATCATCACAGACTGCCATATAAGATTCGATCATTGGTTCAATCTCATTTTTTGTAAAATCAGATAATGGAATCTTATCGTATACTTTCATTTTTCCATCGGTGATCGTTCCGGTTTTATCAAGACAGATCGTATCTACATGTGCCAGTGTTTCCAGAGAATATATGTTTTGAATTAAAATCTTCATTTTGGCAAGGCGGATAACGCCAGTTGCCAAGGAAACGGAAATTAACAGCACTAATCCTTTTGGCAGCATTCCAAGTAAAGCTGCTGCGGAAGATACGATGGAATTTGAGAATGTCAGATTTCTTAACACTGCTGCTTCCAGAAATAAAAGAACTCCAAGTGGTATGATCAGAAAACTGGTAAAATGTGTTACTTTTTTCATGGAATCCAGTAATTCTGAATGGATCTGTTTTTCTTCTTTGCCTTCTCTTATGACATGGACGGATGGACGATTTAAGATTGATAATTCATCGACTAATTTCTTTGCTTTTAATTCCTGAAAAATACCGATCACGATATTTAAGATGATGATCGCAATAAATAACATATTGGAATATGCACCTGCGATAAATAATAAGATCGCAATGACAAAGTTTAGGAAATTAAATAATGTACAGATATTTCCTTTGATAATGGATGCCGTACTTTTCGTGATCTGCGGTGGTGCCTGTGATCCTTGTCCTGCTGCTTTTCTTTGTTCTACTTCTATTTTGGTTAATCCAGTAAATTTCTCCATGATATGAAACCTCCTAAAATATCTTTCTGATGTTAGGATAACCATTTATCATGAACTGGGATATGAAGAAAGTTAAACAATTCTTAAACTTTTTGTTTGTAAATGATAATCGATGTAAATGAATAAGAAAGAAAATGCCGATAATCCTTAAAATACAGGATATATCGGCATTTAACAATTTCTGAACAGATTATCAGAAATTTCCTTTATTTTTCATATTTAAAAATAGATTCTTCCTGAAAATGCTACATGAGCAAGTTCATAAAATGTACTGTCCTTTGGACAGATTGGTTTGTACAATGGATCTGCCACAATGATCTTTGCACCTTTCAGTTCTTCTTCCATTGCTTCTTCTCCAAGTACTACTTTGTCTTTCTCTCCAATCAAAGATTCACATTCTTTTAATGGGCATAGTACACGAGTTGAATGACCATAGTGTTTTTCGATTCCTGCTGCAAGTGAACCCATAGTGACTGGCTCTCCGATCAGAGTGATCTGGACATCTGCCTGCATACGGTTTTCTAAATATACAGCTTTTGAGGTTGTCTGTTGTGTCACTGCACCCTCAAGTGCCTTTGAAATATCTTCTGCAAGCCATTCATTTGGCGTTCCGATCACATATGGAATTTTGTATGTTTCCCAAAGCACTTTTGCCGCACGAAGTCCTACTGCTGATACGACAAGGTTTACTTCTGCTTTTCCTGATCTTTGCAGAGTTTCTAAATCATCTCCCATTGCCCATGAAGATGTCACTTCCCATCCATATTTTTGCAGATTTTCTTTTAGAGCTTCTACATTTTTCTGTGGTCCAAAATCAAGAGGTGTCACTCCTAATAGATTTACAGTGTGTGAATTGGACTCTTTTTTCTCTTGTTTTTCTGAATTTTTGACAAAGCGTTTTGCGATTTCTTCCAGTGCGATTCCTGCCCCATACACATAATCATTCATGCCATTCGTTGGCACTGAAAATGTTGGAATCCCTGTTTCTGTCTCGATCACATGGGCGATTGCAGGGAAATCTGTTCCGTTCATAAATGGGATTGGTGAACCTGCCAGTGCGATAAATTTTGGATGCAGCTGCTTGGCTGCATGTTCGATATCATCAATAAATTTTCGGTCATTTCCCATGATCGCATCGATTTCAGTAAGACCCGAAATAAAAATCAGGCTGTCCTGATCGTACCAGCGGAGTTCATCATGGGTATTGTAGGTAGAATTGCAGCCAGAAGGATCATGCATCACTGTCATTCCGCCAAGTTCATACAGTGCAGAACACACGCCTGACACATCAGCTGTATAAATCGGTATAATTCGATAAGATTGTCTCATAGGCAGCACTCGCACCCCCATCCCTTTTGTACTACAAGTTTCTGCGTATCTTTTTCGTTGAGATACGCATCCATCATAAGTTCGGCTGTTCGTCTGATTCCGTCAAATCCATACAGACCTTCTCCCTGCACCAGATTGACAAAATGACGACTGTTGCTAAAATAAGCAGCTTTCTGCCCGATCGCAAGCACTTCCTCACTGCCGCCTCTTGGTAATACTCGCATCTTTACTTGAATCGTTGCGATCAGTTCAAGTTCTGGTGCATGTTTTTGAAGCCAGATAAAATCTTCTTTTTCTTCTGGACTGATCGCATCCAGATACACTGCTTTTACACAAAATCCATGGGTGAGGAGCAGTTTGGCCAGCCCAAGTGGTCTTGGATGATATAAATAATCCAAAATGATCGGCATATCTTTAATCAGATCTTTTGCTTTGGCAAGTGCTTCTTCACATGATTGTCTTTCTTGTTTTATTTCATCTTCTGTAAGTTCTGGTAAATCAAGGGCATTTGTAAGCTTCTTTAACTGCTCTTCTATCTCATCATAATCAAAACTTCCAAGAAGATACAAACATTCACGTCCAAGACGTCTTGCCTGTGCTTCCATTCCGTATTTTCCTGCAGGATAACAGTTTATAAACAATTTGCCCTTACTCATTTCCTGCATATCCTGCCAGTTTTTACATTCAGGAAGTTCCAGTACTTTGTGATCGTATCGTTTTAATAGACGTTTGATATCACTGCTTTCATCCAGGGCAAAATCACTTCCTAATACAGATACCGTTTTATCATCTGGTTCGCACTCTGAAAGAGGATCATACATTGCTTTTCGAAGCTTCTGGTCTGGTGTTAATCCATGCTTTTGCATGATCGGGTCCATATAGCAGCGAATGAAACAGATATCAGGAAAACGTTTCTCTAATTCACTGTAAATATAGTCAAGATTACTTCCAACAAAATGATGCAGACAAACCGTAAAGAGTAAAACAGCTTTTGGATGATCATCTCGTTTGTTTAATACATCTGTCACACCCTCGATGGTGATGTCTTCCAGATTCCCGTTTAAGATATTTTGTTCCTCTACGATTACAAAGGAAAAACGGTCTGCTGCATTCATTTCTGCCGCAGTGAGAACAACACCTCGCATACAGTTATCTGCACAGACATAGATCTGAATGGATTCTGGAACCTGCATTCCTGTGTGTACGATATTCCAGTTGCCGTGTACTGGAGAATTATATTCAAGTTCTGAAGCAAATGGAGCTGGAAATGATGCATCTTTTATTTTTACCACCGCATCTTTTGGATCAACGGTTTCTCCTACACGACGTAACATTATATTTCCTCCCCGCATATGCGATACATTTGCTTTGCGAGCACACGATATTCCTCTGCCATCTCACTTTCCGGATAACATTCCATCAGTGTTTTTTTCTGTTCCTCTGCTAAAATTACCTGATCGCTGTGTGATAATATTCCAATTACATCTGTGTGAAAATCGTCTGCTAATTCTTCCACTTTTTCTTCTTCCCTTGGAACATCTCTGCGATTTAAAATAAGACCGCCAAGTTCAGCATATCCACGATTTTTAAAATTATCCACTGCCATAGCTATATTTGCTGCTGCATGAATTGCCATATTTTCTCCCGATGTAATGATAAATACTTTATCTGCATAACCACCTCGCATCGGCATGGAAAATCCACCGCATACGACATCTCCTAATACATCATATAAAACCACATCTGGCTTGTATACATCATATGCACCAAGCTCTTTTAACTTTTCAAGTGCTGTAATAATCCCACGTCCAGCACACCCAAGTCCCGGTGTCGGTCCGCCGGCTTCCACGCAGATGACACCGTTATAGCCAATGCGTATCATATCATCAAGTTTTAATGTCTGTTTTTTCTCATTATACAGATCAAGTACTGCTGGAACCGCTTCTCCATGACGGAGCAATATGGTAGAATCTGCCTTTGGATCACAACCGATCTGCATAACCTTAAGCCCCATCTCTGACAATGCTGCTGCCACATTTGAAACAGTCGTAGATTTTCCGATTCCACCTTTTCCGTATACTGCTATCCTGATCACTTATTTCTTCCTCCTACTAACAGATTCTTGGTAAAAGCTCTCCTCCCGGCTGTGGAAGCAGTGCCTGTGTACCGATTTCTGTCTCCATGATAACTCTTCCAGCTTCTTCTTCAATGACTTCTCCGATGATCGCTGCGTTTGCTGAATATGGACATTGTTTCAATGTTTCTACGATCGCTTCTGCCTCATTTTTTGGTGCCATGATGACAAGTCTTCCTTCACATGCCAGATATAAAGGCTCTAATCCAAGCATACCACAGACTCCTTTTACTTCTGGCTGTACTGGAACTGCTTCTGCATTCAGACGGATACCAACATTGCTCTGACCTGCAATTTCATATAAAACAGTTCCTACACCACCTCTTGTAGCATCACGGATGACATGCAGATCGTGTGTTGTATCCATCACTGCTTTTACCGTATTCCATAAAGGTGCGCAGTCACTTGTTATATCCGCATCAATTCCAAAATCTTCTCTCTCTAACAGAATCGTACATCCGTGTCGTCCGATATCACCTGTCACAATAATAGCATCTCCTGGTTTTGCCAGTTCTCCACCAACTGTCACACCTTCTTCGATCTCACCCATTCCAGTTGTGGTGATAAAAACTCCATCAACCTGTCCTTTTCCTGCAACTTTTGTATCTCCTGATACAATATGCACTCCAGCTTCTTTTGCTGTCTTTTCCATAGCAGATGCGATCTCTTCGAGTTTCTCCATTGGATATCCTTCCTCGATCACAAATGCACAAGTAAGATAAAGTGGTTTTGCTCCCATACAGGCAAGGTCATTTACGGTTCCACAGATAGAAAGTTTCCCGATATTTCCTCCTGGGAAAAATGCCGGTGATACGATAAATCCATCGGTAGATACTGCCATTTTCCCTGCTGGTGGAACTAAGACTGCTGCATCATCTGCTGTCAGGTCATCATTTGCAAAATGTGCTTTAAATACTTCATCGATCAATTCAGATGTCTGTTTTCCACCGGCACCATGTGCCATTGTTACTGTTTTATTTTCCATGTTGTTTTTTCCTTCTTTCCTAAATAAACACTGGTAATTCTTCGTACAATTATGAGTACTGATAGTATGCAGAGCAGGCTCCCTCACCGGATACCATACAGGCTCCGACTGGATGCTGTGGTGTACAGCCTTTTCCAAATACTTTACAATCGGATGGTTTGCATTTTCCCTGAAGTACATCCCCACAACGACATGCCGGGTTTGGTTTTCCTTCGATCTTTGGCATCTGGTATTTGATCCTTGCATCGAAATCCTGCCATTCTTTTCTTAATTTCATTCCGGATCCTTCGATAATGCCAAGACCTCTCCATTCGCAGTCGCATGCTTCCATCATCTCATCGACAAGTAACTGTGCTTCCTTACTTCCATCCTGTGTTACCACACGCGGATAGCAGTTTACAAAAAATGGTTTTCCTTCCTGAAATTTTGCTAATGAAACCGCCAGTGCTGTTAACAATTCTTTTGCTGTAAATCCAGCCACAACACCGCTGATTCCCTCTTTTGTCAAATCTTCACACAAACGTGTTCCTGTGATGGCATTGACATGTCCCGGATATAAAAATACATCTGCACTGTTTTTTAATTTCTCATAAGCCTGAGGCATCGTTTTGTTTGCAACTAAGATCGAATAATTACCCAGATGATCTTCTTTGGCTGCTTTTACAGAAAGACATCCTGCAGGTGTTGTTGTCTCAAATCCAACAGATAAAAATGTTACCTGCTCATCTTTATGCTCTTTTGCATATTTTTCTGCATCTGCCGGAGAATATACGACATGAATCTTCGCTCCTTGTTCTCTGGCTCCTGCAAGGCTCATCTTCGTTCCAGGCACTCGCACCAGATCCCCAAATGTACAGATCGTCACATCCTTTTCCAAGGCAAGGTAGATTGCCTCATCGATAAAACTAACCGGTGTGACACAGACTGGACAGCCCGGCCCTGAGATTAGTTCTACCTGCTTTGGCAGAAGTTTACGGATTCCCAGCCGGAAAATCTCGTGTGTATGTGTTCCACACACTTCCATGATCCGCACTTTCGGACCATCATAAGTTTCAATGATCTCTCTGGCTGTTTTCATTATAAAAATTCCTCCATTAACTGCTCTGTCTCATTATCATCTTCATCGGTGATCTTTGCAATTGCTACACCGGCATGAACCATAACATAATCTCCTGGTTCTAAATCTTCTAACAATTGGGCAGAAATCTCTCTTTTAGCCCCATCTGCATCGATCACTGCTGTTCCATTATTTATTTTTACTACTTTCGCTGATAAACCTACACACATTATTATATCCTCCTATTATTTTGTAACTGATACATTCCATATGCCGCCTGTCCGATCGCGATTCCTCCATCATTTGGTGGAATCATACGATGGCGCAGTACCGTAAATCCTTCCTGTACAAGTCGTTCTTCTGTGAAACGCAGCAATAAACGGTTCTGGAATACTCCACCACTTAAGGCTGCTTTATTTCTGCCGCTTTTTTCTCTTGCTTTTATGCAAGCAGCTGTAATCTGTTCGGCTAATATCTGATGAAACAGATATGCAAGTTTGTTACTGTCTTCTCCCTGCAGTTTCGCTTCTACGATCTTTTCCACAAGCATCTGTGTATTTAAGATCAAGCGTTCTTCTGTCTCATTTACTAATCTATCTGTTAATTTATTTTGTTCCTGTAAAGTGTTTCGCTGTTGTTCGTATGCTTCTGCAGCAAATTGTAACGCTGTCGATGCTTCGCCTTCAAATCCTGACTGACGTCTGATCCCAAGGATCGCACTAACTGCATCAAACAGTCTTCCAACACTTGTCGATGTAACCGCATTGATCTTACGGTCTGCCATGGTAAACTGGACTTTACTTTCCTGTTCGCTGCAAAGTCCAAGCTTTTCTATGATCTCCCATGCTTTTTGACGGTCCTTTGTATATCCATAGATCATAGATACGGCGATACGCCAGCCTTCTTTTGCAGAAGCATCTCCACCAATCTGTAAAAATGGGGTAATACTTCCAAATCTTTCAAAGCCTTCATAATCTGCCAGCAGGATTTCTCCACCCCAGATCGTGCCATCCGTTCCATATCCTGTTCCATCAAAAGAGACTCCAATGACTGGATCTTCACAATCATTTTCTGTCATGCAGGATAAAATATGTGCATAATGATGCTGCACCTGAATGATCGGATGTCCAAGTTCTTTGGCTACCACCGTAGAATTGTATTTTGGATGCAGATCACAGACCACAACCTGTGGCTCTACTTCAAGCAATGTCTGAAAACGATGGATCGTCTCCTGCAATGCCTTTACGGTTCTTAAATCTTCCAGATCTCCTACATATGGGGACTGATAAAATCTGCTGTCCACACCGATACAAAAGGTATTCTTTAATTCACCACCAACAGCTAGCACCTGTCCTTTCCAATCGGTTGATGTCATAAATGGCAGTGGTGCATAACCTCTGGAACGACGGATCATATATGGTTCATTTTTATAAAAATCCATCACCGTGTCATCCGAACGGATCCTAATCTTTCGGTTATGAGATAACATCGCATCACACAAATGTGATAATTCGGAAAGTGCTTCTTCATCTTCACGACAGATTGGCGCGCCAGAAGTATTTCCGCTGGTCATCACCAGAAATTCCGGCATTTTGATTCCGTCATCATATTGAAAGATCAATAACTGTACCGGTGCATATGGAAGCATCACACCAACCTTTGGATTCCCTGGTGCTACAGAAGGCGCTAATTTTCCATTCCCTTCTTTATCTAATAACAAGATTGGTTTTTGATGACCTGTAAGAATTGCTTCCTGTTCTTTTGTCACAAGACATTCCTGTTTCACAACCGTTTCATCTTTTGCCATCACTGCAAAAGGCTTGGCCGGACGTTTCTTTAGGATTCTCAGCCGTTTGACTGCTTCCTCATTTGTCGCATCACAGCACAGATGAAAACCTCCGATTCCTTTGATCGCTACAATCTTTCCTTCACTGATCAACTTTCTTGTATATGTAATTGCCTCACGTCCATGCTCTTTCCTGCCAATTAAATAGACTTCCGGTCCACATTCATTGCAGCATACTGGCTGTGCATCAAAACGTCTGGATTTCTCATCTGTATATTCCTTTGCACAGTTTGGGCACATCGGAAATTCTTTCATACTTGTACGTTCCCTGTCATATGGCAGTGCATCCAGAATCGTAAGTCTTGGACCGCAGCAGGTACAATTGATAAATGGATGCAAGTAACGTCTGTCTTTTGGATCAAACAGTTCTTTTTTACATTCATCACAGATTGCGATATCTGGGGAAACAAAGATTTCTCCTTTTGTTTTTTCACTCTCAATGATATCAAACGTTTCAAAATACAGTTCGTTCTCTGCTGTAATATCTTCTATATTTATTTTTAAAATCGCTGCTCGTTTTGGTGGATTTTCTTTTAATTCATTTAAAAATCCTTCGATCTTTTCTTTTTCACCCTGCGCATAAATTTCCACATATGGTCCCTTATTACAGACAGTTCCATAAATTCCATGTGCTGTCGCATGACGGCTTACCGTTGGTCTGAATCCAACGCCCTGAACGATACCATATACACGAATGCGCCATGTCATTTCCTTCTTATACACTCTTTTCTCCCATCGTATGGTCTTAATCTTGTGATTTCTTTTCCTCTGCCAAATGCCCTGATACTGCAAAATGTATCGTATCTACAAAAGTTCCCTCAAACTTTGATGTCATGCGTTTCATGCATGGATCTGCATAAATCACGTCATATTCTTCCTTCTCCACGAGGCTGATATAATCATCCTCATCACGCAAATGCAGATCTGTATCTTGGCGAAGTTCTGGTTTCATCATAAACCAGCTTGCGACTGTGATCTGTGCATCTGGTGCTTCTTTTAATATCTCTTCACGAATTGCAGAACCGATCACCTGCTGTTGTACGATCAGTACCTTTTTCCCATGATGATCCATATCACAAACCAGTTCATCGACTAATGGATACCCTAACTCATATGGTGTTCCATAGGTTCGTTCCAGATACTGGGCTGCTTTTATAGCAGCTGGCGATACAACAATATTTTTTTCTACATTCGAAACTGCTTTTACATCATCAAGTCCATTTCCCATTCCGTAACAGACTGCTGTTTTTCCTTCTTTTGAAAAACGCTCTCGGATGCGGTCTGCTGCATGCAGATCACTGACATCCTGTGGGGTCATTCCAAGAATACCGATCCGCTTCTCAATAACTTCTTGTTTTTCACCTGCAAATGTAAGGAATAACTCCATCCATGCTTTTTCTTCGCCCTCATCATACAAAGCCATTCCATCCGTATCGACAGTCAGGATTGGAAGATCTACCTTTTTCTCTGTCATACGTTTTAGTGCGTGATAATCTGTTCCGATCACGGCCGGAACTGGTGTTCCAATGATCGCTGCAAACTTTGCATCCAATTTTGTCACTGCATCCGCAAGTTTCGCTACCAACTTATCATCACGTCCAAGGATTGCGTCCATGTCACGAAGTCCCGCACTAAATAATGCACTTTTACTCTCAAACCATCGTGGCTCATCAAATCCACAGATATTTCCGGTACAACCACCAGCATCGCAAATGGCGATAATTCCACCAAATTCATATAATACAGACACCGCTCCTGACTGATCTGGTGCAAATGGTGTCAGATATTTTCTTAGTCCTTTCATGTTACACCTCCATCAATTCCTCAAATAGTCTGCGTACACCTGCATATCCAAATGGCTGTCGTTCTTCGTTCCAGAGTACATTTGGACATTCTTTGTGATAATATCCTGCATCTTTTCCTATGGTCATATTAACACCAGAGTCTTTTCCATCATAATAAAGCATCGTTGGTTCCAGATTTGAAAAAACTTTTGTTTCCGGACTGATCTGTGCTAACTGTTTTACATAGATAAAGTTTTCTCCAGATAATGTTCCATAAATCTCTGGCACACGAAATCCATAACGTACCAGTGCAAGTGCAAGTTCAAATGGATCTCCATTCATCCATTCTCCGACCGCAAATGATGCATCCGGATGAGCTTCTTTAAATTTTGCGACTGCATCTTCGGCTTCTTTTCGTGGTTTTTCATCATCAAACTCGATACCTAATGCCGCTCCAAATGCACGATACTGACTGCCGATCTTATCGATCTGATAGAGTCTTCGCAGCTCAATATATGGAATTTTTAATCGATCATGAAAGTCTTCGGCTGCAAAACGTGCTTCCGGATGTAATACCAGATTAAAGTTTGCTTCCGCCATCGTCTGATATTCCTCATAATCTTTACATCTGGAAATCTCATGGATTGTCTTTACCCCTGCTCCATGAAGCAGATCATATAGCTCACAATCATCAATGATCGGTGAAAAATAACCTAATAAATTCACTACATTTCCTTTTTTCTTCTTTGGTTCCAAGAGTGAATAAATAGACTGACGAACATGCACCATTGGCGGCTTTCTTCCTTCTCTTGTCAGAGCATACATATAGCATGGCTTAACAGGAATTTTGGCATATTCCTCTGCTTTACGACAGACACGCTCCATATCCGTTCCAAGCAATGCATCCACACATGTAATACAGATCATCACAACAGATGGCTTCTTCTCAAGTCCCTCACAGATTTCTGCAACTGCTTTTGGAATCTTTTTTAAATGTCTTCCCGTTACAATATCCGTCTCATCCATCAATAGATAATAAAAACGGTCATGATAAGCTCTCATGGAACTAAGCACGGATGTATTACGTCCACAACACCCTGGAGATACGATCAGCATAATTGAATCCGGAACCGCAAGTCCTGCACGTTTAACACCAAATCCTTCTGCTCCTGGAGAGTTGAATGCCAATGTTGCCGGAGAACTATAGATTAAATGTGTATGGGAGATCAACTGGTCAGGAATCTGTTCTTTTCCTAATTCATTTAGCTCTTTTACCGTACAAAAATATGCTTCCTGCTTCATTCTTTTTCCTCTTCCTTCCATAATAATTCGGCAAGATCAAAGAAACATTTGCTGATCTCGGATGTCGGATCACCTTCGATCACTGTCTTACCCTGTTCTTCCCAATGGATAATGTCATCACTTCTCATGACTTCACCTACGATCGGCACCCCAATCTTATCTGAAAATGCCTGTACTTTTTCTTTCTCATTTTCTACATTTCTGTGATTTAACACAATACCAAACACCTTGGCATAGCTTCGGTCCTCAAAGTTTCTAACTGCACTGGAAATATTATTGGCCGCATATAATGCCATCTTCTCTCCAGATGTAACGATCAAAACCTTATCTGCATATCCCTCACGGATCGGCGCCGCAAATCCTCCACAGACAACATCCCCTAAGACATCATACAAAACAACATCCGGTTTATAATTTTCAAATAATTCCATATCTTTAAGCAGCTGGAATGTTGCAATGATTCCACGTCCTGCACATCCAAGCCCCGGTGTTGGTCCACCTGTCTCAATACAAAGAATTCCTCCATAACCTACCTTTGAAATCTGTGCAAGCTCATCTGGTTCTTCATCTTCTTCTCTCATAAAATTCATCACTGGACGAAGCGGCTCTCCTCCTAGTAAATTGATCGTAGAATCGGCTTTTGGATCACAACCGATCTGAATGACACGTTTTCCCATACTGGCAAAAGCTGCCGCGAGATTAGATGTTACTGTGGACTTTCCAATACCACCCTTTCCATAGATTGCTACTTTTAACATGTTATCCTCCTATTATAATAAGAAAAAATCCTATTCGGACGGCTTCTTGCTTTATAGAATTTTCCTATAAAGTAAGAACCATCTCTCCGGCAAAATGTCAGAAAAATGGTTCTATAAATCCTTATTTCGTAACTATTCCTGCTTGGATCATCCTTGCCGTCAGAGTTTTCTTATTTATCTATATTAAAATTGTTCTAATAAATTACGGTTTTATCTTCTCCACCAAATGCTTTGCAGATGTATAGATTAGATGTTTTAATTTTATCATTTACTAATGGTTTTCGTCAATATAAACTCCGTCTTGAGTTTCCGCAGTTTTATCCACAGACCTCTGATTTTTCTCCATTCATTATAA
>CAJMOO010000008.1 GCA_905215045.1 uncultured bacterium
CCAGAGTACAGGGCTGTATTATCTGAATGCAAGGTATTATAATCCGGAAGATGGACGGTTTTTGACAGAGGATACTTACCGTGGAGAGACAAATGAACCAGATACACAGAATTTATATAATTATTGTGCAGATAATCCAGTGAATTATGTGGATCCTAGTGGCCATTATCCTATGGAATTATCGGTAAAAATGTATAAATTGGCATATAAGGAAAATAGAAGTAGCAATATTAACTTTGATAATAGTTATAAAAAGATTAAAAAAGTAATGAATAAACGATTTCATAATTCAGCGATTGTATATAGTCGTTTAAATAATATAAGAAAAATTATGGATGATAAGAAGAAAAGGAGTTATATAGATAATAGAGGATTTAACTTTACTGGTGTAACAGACTTACATTATTCTATAGGGCATACAAAGTGTAAAATACTTACAACACGTAAAGGCAAGAATTTTTGGTTTAAATTAAAATTATCTGATAAGTATGATTTCGCTAAATTTACAAAAAAAGATGCAGGTGCAATAACAGCTTTTGTAAATAATAAGTTTGGATATGAGCAACAAAAAAAAGGAAAACTAAGACCATATAAATGGACATGTACAATTAAGTTTAAATTTATTAAATGGAGGTATATGTAATGAAAAAAATCATAAAAATAGTTTTTATTATTCTGGTTATATTTTTTTGCTCTATTATTACTATAGTTATGTTAACTGCAGATAAAAATTTAGATGGAGCCCCACCTAAAGAATTAACAAAACAATATGAACTATATGCGAAGGATGTGAATTGGAAAAATATTATTATTAATAAAAAGAATGATTTTGTAAAAGAAAAAGAAAAAGTTAAAAACTATGAAGAGGGGGTAGGACTTTGTATTTGTGAACATGTTAAATACTATTATGTTTCAAATGAAATCATTTTGGTGAGAAATAATAAAGGATATCTATTTATTGATGAAAAAAATAATATAATATCTAAACCAATAAAAGATAAGCAAGAATTTTTCAAAATAATATCTAAAAAATATTCGTTAAAAAATATTCATTGGATATATGCTAGAAAGTATTTTGAAGAAATGGATCAAACTAATTAAAAAATGGATAATTTATAATAAAATTTAAGATTTGTTTGCGATGCCTAAGTTCATCGATATTCATCTATAGCTTAAGGCATCGCAGACTTTATGAAGTCAGAAAACAAGAAAAAGATTCAGAGGGTAGAAGTTGCAAGAAAATTGCAAAAGATAACAAGGCGGTATGGAATTTGAAGTTTATACAATGAGGAGGAGCGAGGAATATGAAAAAAATATGGATCATAGTCATGACTATGTGTATTTTATTAACAGGTTGTGGAAGTAAAAAACAGGCAAAAAAAGCAGACTGGAAAACGGACAAGATTCTTGCAACAACGAGTTATCATCAGCAGACAGGATGGGCAGATTCAATTATAGAAAACAAAAAATATGTTATTTATACAAGAAAAGATCGAAAAATCATTCGATATGACAAAGAAACAGGCGAAAAGAAAAAGCTATTTCAGTTAGATAAAAAGCAGGATATAGAAGACATGGTGACAGCATTAGAGATATATCAAAATAAGTTATACTATTTAAATGCGAACCGTTTATATGAATCTAACATAGATGGCAGCGATAGAAAACTGGTTGCAGATGCAGATAAATTGAAAGGATTTGAAGATGAAATAAAATGGATCTGAAGACAAAAAAATCAAAGTTAGTAAGAGGACAGGAAGCATCAGAAGATGATGATCAATATGATAAGATCATGAGATATAATGATTTTTATATGATTGATGGGAACTTTTACTATGGTGCAATCGTAAATAATGTACCAGAGAAAACTGGACTTTATAAATATAATACAAATGGAAAAGATCAGTTGGAAATAAAAGACAAAAAAGGAAATGCTGCATATTTAGCACAAAAAGGTGTGTATATCAATAAGAAAACTGATAAAGATAATGATCCTACATTCATGCTGTATGCTAATAATAAAAAGAAACAGTTACCAGAGAAATTTGATGCTCAAAATGATATGACAATCATAGATGGTTATTTATTGTATTTGGAAGACGAAAGAGAAGATAAAGTGTATAGTATGATAAAATTACCATACATGAGATGAATTTGGGTTCATGCAGATTGAACAGAGAATTGCAGTATCGTAAAATAAAGGATGAAAACAATAAAAATTGATACATGGTAGGTGGGGTATTATTGGGATTTTTAATAATACCCCTGAATTTTATCCAGTCTTTTTGAAGAAGATATCCATTTAATAAAAGGAGTCAATATGTGTATAAAAGTAAAATTTACATTTTCATGTGATGATGAAAGTGTGAATAAAACAAATTTAGAGTTATGTCAATTAAAACAGCTTTTAAAAGATTATAAAATGAAAGAGCAATGGGTCGGCGATGACATATATGAAATTAATCAGAATACAGAATTATATCAAAAAGTAACTAATTTTGTAAAAACTAATTTAGATGAAACAATAGAATTCATTATATTTTCTTTTAAAGTAGCGATGGACAAAGAAGAATGGAATGATGCGACAGCGTTTAAAATTTGTTTTCCAAAGCATTATTGTCAAGAATATGATGATAATGATAATGAATACAATGAATGTTCAATATGTTATAGTAAAGAAAAAACAGATGAGTTGTTTTATGCACAACCAAAAGGATATATTAAAAAGCATCAAGATGATCTTGGAATTGCTATTTTAGATGGAACTGCGGAGCTGGTAATGTTACCAAGATTAGTAGAAAAATTAAAAGAAGCAGGAGTAGAACAAAAATATTTTCAACCAATTATAAGTAAGAGAAAGAAAATACTCGGATATATTTTTGTTACAGATAATATTTTACCCGTAAAGAGTTACATAGATGAAAATTCTAAGTTTGAAAATCAATGTCCAAGATGTCAAAGGATTAATATGACAGAAAATAAAGAAGAGTTATATTATAAACAGAAACAGCTTAGCAAGGAAGGAATAAAAGCATTAAAAGATGTAAACAAAACATATGAATTCTATGATAGATACAGGGAAATTATTGTGAGTAAGAAGGTAGCACAAGTAATCAGAGAGAATGTTCCGGATGTTGAATTTTATCCTGTTTTTAAGAGGTCTAAGGGATACCCTGAAAACGTATAAAAGAATAATAAATTATTTAAAGCTGGAGTGAATAAGATGAAATTTTTTAAGATGGAAAAGTGGGGTAAAATTTCATTTTCTATTGCGGTCATTTGTTCTATTTTTTCAATAATTATTGTAGCTTATGTTGTTAAAATTTCAAAAGAATCATGGAATTATAGAATAAATGAAACAGAATGTGATAAAAAAGAAGGAACAATACAAGAAGTTCAAAGTGGAAAAAAGATTCAAAATGGTAAAGTTCTTAAATTTATAAAGATTCAAAATGGCGATAATATTTGTATATTGAGAAAAGATGGAGAATGGGATGAATATCCTAGTATTTCACAGAAAGCTCTTAAATCTATAAGAAAAGGGGAAAAGATTAGATATTTAAAAGATCAAAAAAATGAAATAAATAATTACAATTTAGCCTATGAATTACAGATAAATAAAAAGATATATATTCCAATTAAACAAATGAAAAAAATAGAAAGAAGGAATTATATTAAGGATGTTGGGTTAATAATTTTTGTAACAGTATTGTCAGTTTCAATGATTGGGCTTACCATTTATTTTTACTGGATTGCTGAGACAGAAGATACGTATATTAGATGATAAAATCCTCGGATAGTGTTAAATTATTCGAGGATCAAAGGAATTTCTAAAATAATGGATGAATTAAGATATGATTTGTAGAACAATAAATATAATAATATACATCATAGCCATGCACGTGCTCAAGTGCCTATAGAACTTATGAAGTCAGAAAACAGGAACAAAGACCTATAAAGATCTTCAGGTACAGACAACCAAAGTCAATGGAACCGTGACAGACAAGACATAGACAGACCATGCAGGCAATGCAGTCCGTACCTTAAGCAGCGGTATCTATACGGATCATGTCTTTACCGAAGACGGAAAAGAGATCGCAGCGGTCACACTTGGAAATAATACCGATAGAGAAGGAAAGATCTCTCTAACATTATACAATAAGGAAGGAAAAACAACCCATACGATCAGCCAGCCGATGGTTGATGGAGACAGCATCATCACAGGAAAAGATACCGTCATTAATGAGACAGCATATGATATCAATGGAAATGAGAGTGCTGTTACCGATGGAAATGGAAATGTCACAACCTAAATCTATGCAGACGGCGGTTATAAGACATTTGATTATGACAGGAAGAACCGCCTGATCAAGACAGAATCTTATGAAGCAGGGGAAGCAGGAGAAAGTATCGGAGAGAAGACCTTAAAGACGGTCTACAGTTACGATATCAATGACAGACTGTTAGAAAGTATTGACTATCAGATCGACGGAGCAGAGGAAACAGCCGTACGTTACACAGAATATCAGTATGACAGCAGGGGACAGACCACAGGATATGCAGAGCTAAGTCAGGAAAACGAACCGACAGCAGATGAGATCAAAGCACACCAGATCAGATACCATTACGACAGTGATGGAAAGCTTACAAAGGTTACCTATCCAACGACCAAGAATGGAGTTCATGCGTTATCCTATGAATATGACCAGAACGGATGGCTGACAAAGATCAAAGGAGAAGTTCAGTCAGCAGACACCAGTACAGAAAAGACGGTACGAAGCTATACTTATGACAGCTATGGCAAAGTCAAAGAGATCAAAGACTACAGAGATCTGTTAAACAGCAGTGATCAGGCAGTGAAGAAAGACTACACTTATGACAGCCTTGACCGTGTCAAAGAGATGACTTACACAGATCTTGAGACAGGCAAAGTGATGGAATCCTACTGCTACAATTATGACAAGAATTCCAATATCACAGAGAAAACAGAAGTCAATAATTATCCAAAAGAAGAGAAAGACAAAGTCAATGAGACAAAAGCCTATACTTATGATGCACTCGGACGACTGACAAAGACTGTGACAACCGATCATAAGAACGATGACAAGACAAAGACCGTTACCTATACTTATGACAAAGCTGGAAACAGAATCAAAGAAGATGATGGAACCACACAGACAGCGTATACCTATAACGGACTGGATCAGTTACAGACAGCAACAAAAGAAAAAGGAACCGCAGTTGATGAAGTCCGCCAGTACAGCTATGATGCCAATGGAAACCAGACGGATGTCAAAAACACAAAGACTGGACAGACAGAATCCTATACTTATGATGCAGAGAACCGCTTAAGCAAAGTATCTGTCACCGATAAAGACGGAAAGACAGGTGTGATCCAGCAGAACCGTTATAACGGAGACGGACAGAGGATCCAGAAAGTGGAAGGAAGCAAAACGACGAACTATTACTATCAGGACGGAGTAGTTTCTTACACAACCGATGGAGAGAACAGCCAGACATCCCAGAATCTGATCGGAACCGATGGAAATATCCTTGCAACACAGAGATATGGAAGTGACCATACGGACTATCTGTTGTATCATAAAGATATCCAGGGAAGTAGCACAAGTCTTGTAAAAGAAGATGGAAGTGCTGATGCAACATACCAGTATACAGACTTTGGAGAGACAACGATCAATGGCGATAACAAAGCAGAGAATGAGGTTTGTTATACGGGTGGAATCTATGATCAGAGTACAGGACTGTATTACCTGAATGCAAGGTATTATAATCCGGAAGATGGACGGTTTGTGACGGAGGATAGTTATAGGGGAGAAGTGGATGATCCTGATACAGGACACTTGTATGGTTATTGTGCTAATAATCCTGTGAATTATGTAGATCCTAGTGGACATTTTGCAATCGCTGTTCCATATTTAGTAAAATTGGTACTTGCTGGTGGAACAGTGATTTATGTATATTATTCTACATGGAAATGGCATAGTCCTAAGACAAGATACTCTGGAAGAAGAATTTCTCATAGAACTACTATTTTTAAGTGGATTGTAGCGAGAGCAATTAGGCATAGAATAAAAAAATATGCGCCACATGAAACTAATAAAACAAAAGCTAATAAAGAAAAGCATGAAAAAGGAGATGCTAGAAGAAATAGAGATCAAGGAGGCGAAAAGAAAAAGCAGAAAAAGGGGTGGAAATCTAGGAAGTAAAATTTAATATAATTGATGATGTTGATATGCATTATAATAGTGGAAGAATCAAGGTATGATTGATGAAGTGATAAAGATGAAACAAAATAAAAATATAGTCAGTATATTTTGTGATGAAACAGATTCGACTACATTTCTGGAAGGATATATTTATGCAGTTGGGGTACAGAAATTTTTAATAAAACATATAACACCACATGGTTTGGCAGATGGATATATTCTAAAAGAATTAGACAGTATTGTGCATTTGGAGACAGGAGGAAAATACGAAAGAAAAATAGAAAAATTATATCATAAAAAGAATCAAAAACATATCGATTTGGAGATAGATAAAAACAGTGATTTGGAAGATAATATACTTCAAATATGTATGAATAATGAATATATTACATCATTTGAGATGGTGGAAGATGATGAATGCCCAATTAAAGGAACAATAAAAGAATTAGACAGCAATAAAGTGATTGTTTTAAAGTTGACAGAAGACGGAGAAGAAGATGGAGAGGCAGTGTTAAAAAAAGAAAATATAGATACGATTTCTTTTTTGGGAGTAGATGAAGAAGATATAGAAATATTAAGGGGTGTGAATAGAAGTTTTTAATTGAAGAAAAAAATAGATATGCTAAATAATTATTGGAATCAGGTACAAAGCCTGATTCCAATACAATTTAAGAAAGAGAAAACTAATTATTATGAAAGTTAAAATATGGATAATAATGTTATTATTATTTATTAGTACATTTATAATGCAGACAATATGCAATATAAATTTGGGAAATACGAATCAAAGAATTTTAAAGAAGTCATTCTCAGTTCCAATAGATGCATTCTTTTGGAATCAGGCAATCATTGATGATAATGAAAATCTATATGTTGGAAATCATGTATTTAAGGATATTTGGATTATCATCAGCAGTCAGGATGGGCAGATTCAATTATAGAATAATAAAAGGTGGTGTTATATATGACAATGTTACAAGAAAAGGCAGTTCAAATGATACAAAATATGTCAGATGAAAATGTAGGTTTTTTAATAGAAATTATTCAAAGGCTGATACCTCAAAAAAACATATAGAGATTATTTATCAATCTCAATCGACTGATCCAAATAAAGAAAAAATGCAAGCATTTCAAGAACTTGTAGATACAAGAGATGATGTAAAGAAGTATTTACCAGATGATTTTGATCCAGATGCAGAATTAGAAGCTGCAAGAAAGGAGAAATAAGGTTGTATTGATTGATACAAATGTAATTATTGATTTTTTAATTGCAAGAGAACCTTTTTATAATTCTGCATTACAAGTTATAAAAAAGTGTGCTTCAGGAGAAGTTAATGGATATATAGCGTTCCATTCTTTACCTAATTTATGGTATATTCTTAGAAAAATTCCAGAAGAGACAAGACGTGAGTGGTTAGAAAAAATTTGTAAAATTTTGAATGTGACTTCTGCTACACATGAAGCTGTTATAAAAGCAATTAAAATGGAAAATTTTAAAGATTTTGAGGACTGTTTACAAGATTGTTGTGCTGAAAATGTAGCAGCAAATTATATTATAACACGGAATACAAAAGATTTTGAAACATCTATTGTTTCAGCTATTACGCTAGAGGAATGGCTAAAGAAACATATTGCACGATTTACATATCAACTAAAAAAATATAAGACAGGAAAACGTTTTGGAGGGAATTGATCAGAAATATTTTCAACCAGTTCTTAGTAAAAGTAAACATATATTACCCAAAGCGGAATAAAAGATTTGAAAGATGTTAATTTGACATATGAATTTTTTAATGAATATCAGGAAATTCTCATCAGTAGAAAAGTGGCGATCATTTCAAAACACTTAAATATTAGGCAAACCGTCATCGGTAGCACCTTACTTTATTAATATATTAATATTATAAATGCTTTATGTCAATGGAATTCCACTCAGCATTTATCTATCCTCTTAAATACTATAAGTAATAAAAAAATATTTAAAATATATAAAATATCTAGAAATGAAATAGAAATTTGATTATAATAAGCTCAAATAGAAAATAAAAAAGGAGGCTGCCATGGGAAGCTATTTAAATCCAGGGAATGAAAAATTCTATAGAGCAATTAATTCAGAGATTTACGTGGATAAGACAGGACTGATCGGATATACCAATAAGGTATTAAACACAATGCAGCAAAACCTTTGTGTCAGCAGACCACGCCGCTTTGGAAAGTCTATGGCAGCAGATATGTTGACAGCTTATTACAGCCGTGGGTGTGATTCAAAGGAATTGTTTAAAGGGCTAAAAATTGCTGGTGATCAGAATTTTGAAAAATATCTTAACAAATATGATACAATTTTTCTTAATATGCAAGAATTTTTAAGTCAAAGTAATGATATCTATGACATGTTAACATTGTTAAAAAAGAGTATTTTATGGGATCTACTAGAAGAGTATCCAGATTACAGATATTTTGATGATACAAATCTGACAAGAACAATGAGTGATGTTTATAAAAATACAAAACGCCCATTTGTGATTATTATAGATGAGTGGGATTGTATCTTCAGAGAATATAAAAATGATAAAGATGCACAGGAAAAATATCTGGATTTTTTGCGGGATACATTGAAAGATAAAGCATATATTCAGCTGGTATATATGACAGGAATTTTACCAATAAAGAAATATGGAACACATTCAGCATTAAATATGTTTTCTGAATATTCAATGGCTAATCCTCGTCAATTAGCAGAATATGTTGGATTTACGGAAGAAGAAGTAGAAGAATTATGTGACCAATATCATATGAATCTAAAGGAATTAAAAGAATGGTATGATGGATATTCTTTTGATGGAGTGGAATCTATTTATAGCCCAAGGTCAGTGATTGAAGCGGTATTGTCTGGAGTATGTGACAGTTATTGGAATCAGACAGAAACTTTTGAGGCATTACAAGTTTATATAGATATGAATTATAAGGGGTTAAAAGACGATGTTTTGAGTATGATTGCAGGTGAAAAAGTTTCCGTTAACACTGGAAGTTTTACAAATGATATGACAACATTTAATTCAAAAGATGATGTTTTAACATTATTAATTCATTTAGGATATCTATCCTATGATTTTGTAAATAAATATGTATACATTCCAAACGGAGAAGTCAGAGGAGAATATATTAATGCAATTTCTGTGTCAGACTGGGGCACAGTTTCAGAGGCGTTAAGAGATTCAGCAAAAACACTAAAATCAATCTGGGAAAGAAGACCAGAACAAGTAAGCAAAGGAATCGAACAAGCACATTTTGAAACATCCCATCTCCAATACAACGATGAGAACGCACTAAGCTACACGATTTCCCTAGCCCTCTACGCAGCAAGGAATTTCTATCAGGTATACAGAGAACTCCCAACAGGCAAAGAATTTGCAGACCTCGTATTCATCCCAAGAAAGAAATTCCCAGACAAACCAGCCCTCATCGTAGAACTAAAATGGGACAAAACAGCCAAGGGAGCAATCGACCAGATCAAGAACAAACAATACTTTGAAAGTTTAAAAGAATACCAAGGAAATCTATTACTAGTTGGCATTAACTATGATAAAAACACAAGAGAACATCAATGCGAGATAGAAGAATTTCATAAATGAAAAATATATTAAGAAATAAATGACTTCATAACATATTACAATATAGATAAGTATAATAAATCTTCCGTTTACAAATACAAAAATTGAAATCCAACAACGTGCAACATACACATTCAGTAGTGGTTTCGATAACTGAAATTATTGAATATTATAAAAATGGTACTATGTCGGCGACCGTAGGAACACGCCAGTGCTTAATGAGCAGTGACGATTTATCGTCGCTGTCGAATTTAGCATCTGCTACGTGTGAGTCGAGCGAGAGCGCGTCGCAGACATAGTACCATTTTTATAATATTCTACCAATAACTTCAGTTTATCAAATATTTCTCAATGAAACAACCAATTCCATCATGATCATTATCCTCAGTAACATAATCCGCCACACTCTTAGTCATCTCACTCCCATTTCCCATAACAACTCCAACCCCAGCATGAAGTGTCATATCATAATCATTATCTGCATCTCCAAAACTGCAAAGATTCTCCATCGTAAATCCACGTTTCTTAAGAATCTTTTCCAGTCCAAAAGCCTTGGAAATCCGAGGGTCCATAAATTCAAATAAAAGCTTTGTTGTCTGAAGACAGGCAGATTTAAACTTCTCATTATGAAAACTCTTGCTTCGTTCAATCACAGCAGGCATTGTCTCAGGCGCACAGGTAATTAGAAGTTTTAACTGATCCTGTTTTAAAAATTCATTAAAATCAATCACTTCATAAGGAAGCTGATCCCCTTCAGATAAGGTTTTAATAAGTTCATCTTCTTTTGGAGTATACAAAACCCCATCTCCATGAATCGCAAAATTCACATCCATATCTTCAAAATGTTTCATGATCTCTAAGATCAGACTTCCGGGCAATGGATAATTCATCTCATAATAGTCATCCGAATAATCATAGATTTCGCCACCGTTGCTTCCAACCATGAGATCAACCAATCCGTCAATCCCCCATTTTTTCAGAAGATGTTTGACACTTGGAACATCCCTTCCAGTAGAAATTCCAAATAAAATCCCATGCTTACGAAGTTTTTTGACAGCCTCGATCGTTTTCGGACTAACGACCCCATTGCTGTTTAATAAAGTACCATCAATGTCACACATGACTGCTTTAATATTGTTCATAGAAATTCTCCTCTTATCCGTCATTTATATAGTTAAATCATAACACAAAACCACAAAGACTGCATACTCTGATACAAGAAAGAACTGCAGGAAGGATTGACTATGGCAGGAGTGATCTTAGATGCCGGACATGGCGGTTATGATAATGGAGCGCAATATAATGGGAGAAAGGAAAAAGATGATAACCTAAGATTGACACTCGCGGTCGGACAGATTTTAGAACAAAATGGAATCCCGGTATCTTATACAAGACAAAGTGATATCTATCAGTCGCCATCCGAGAAAGCCAGACTTGGAAATGAAAGCGGTGCAAACTATTTTATCTCATTTCACAGAAATGCAAGTCCAAATGCAAATGAATATGAGGGAGTTGAAACACTGGTATTTGATGACGGCGGAATCAAGGCAGAGATGGCAAGAAACGTCAATGCCAATTTGGAGGAACTTGGATTTCGTAATATCGGTGTCAAAGAACGTCCGAATCTCACAGTGTTAAGGAGAACCAGAATTCCAGCAATCCTGATCGAAGCAGGATTTTTAAATTCCGATCAGGACAATCAAAGATTTGATGAGAAATTTGAACAGATTGCACAGGCGATCGCAGATGGAATCATGCAGACGATCGGGGATGAAAAAGAAGTACTGCGGGGAATCTACAGAGTTCAAATTGGATTATACCGTAATTTCTCCAATGCCCAGTATGCATTAAATCGTGCGGTATCCGATGGATACGAAGGTGATATTGTCTATGAAGATCCATATTATGCGGTGCAGATCGGGGAATATAATACCCTCGATGAGGCTGTACAGCTTGAAAATGAGTTGAGAAAGAAAGGGTACGATACACTAGTTATTAAGAAATGATCTCAACTAAGAAGATCAAGACACATACTGCACAGTGCGCTGCCATAGGGATCATAGGAAATGGTGCGCACCGGCAGTAAAGAATCTATCATAATCAGTATTTGTTAAAAATAAATAAAAAGAAAATGAGAAAAAAGGTTGACTTTTGTATAAAATGCTGATAAGATAAAGACAAGTTAAAGGAATAAATAAAGTGACTTAAATAATATGAATATTTAGGATTGTCACTGGTAATGCAGGCAAAACCGGATTTTATAAGTATGAAAGGCACACACCTTTCATGTTTATAAAATGTGGTTTTCTTTTTTACTTAAAACAATAAAGTATAGAAATTATATAGATATAATTAGATATTTCCAATGATCATGGAGAGAAGATTATGAAGATAGATAAAGTAATGAACAACAATGTAGTAAGCAGCGTAGATGAAGACGGACAGGAGATTATTGTTGTAGGAACAGGGATTGGATTTCAGGGCAAAGAAGGAAAACCAGTCGATGAGAAGAAGATTCAGAAGATCTTTCGGTTAGAAGATCCGAAGATGATAAGAAAGTTAAAAGAAGTCTTACAAGATCTTCCCATGGAACAATTTGAGATTTCTACAGCGATCATAGAACATGCCAAGCAAAGTCTTGGAACGGAATTAAACGAGAATATTTATGTGACATTAACAGATCATATTCATTTTGCAATTCAAAGATATGAAGATCATATGAATTTTCCGAATCCGATGCTAAGGGAAGTAAGATTGTTTTATGAGAGAGAATTTGCATTAGGAGAATATGCACTGGGGATGATACAGCAGAAACTTGGGATCACACTTCCATTGGATGATGCAGCTTCGATCGCATTACATATTGTCAGTGCAGAATTTGATACAAGAGTGAGAGACACATTAAAGATCACAGCTTTTTTGGAAGATGTGATGGAGCAGGTGAAGAATTATTTTCATCTGGAGATTGATACACAATCGCTTAGTTATGAGCGTTTTATCACACATCTGAAGTTCTTATCAAGGAAACTGTTTGGAACTGAGAGAATGGATGATGTGAACAATGATGTGCAGGAAATGATACGAAAGATCTTCCCGGAAGAATACGAATGTGCAAGATTTATTCAGTGTTTTATCCGTAAGAAGTACGAGAAGAATATGACAGAAGCAGAGTTAGCATATCTGACCATGCATATCGAGAGAATCCGAAAAAACAGCATAGAAAAAGGAGAAGAAGATGTTTGATTCATTAAAGAAGATGTTTGAAAAGAATGCAAAGATTATTTCATTAAAAGCAGCAGAGAGCGGAAGAACGATTCCGATGGACGAAGTCAATGATCAGACATTTGCACAGGAATTGTTAGGACCTGGAATTGCAATACAGCCATCAGATGGAACCGTAGTTTCTCCGATTGATGGAACCGTAGCCACGGTTATGGATACAAAACATGCCGTCTGTGTTCAGGGAGAAGACGGATTAGAACTGATTGTTCATGCAGGACTGGATACCGTGGAATTAAAAGGAAAGTATTATGAAGCGCATGTTAATACAGGAGATCAGGTAAAGGCAGGAGACGTTTTGCTTACATTTGATCTTGAGGAGATTGCGAAGGCAGGATATGACGTCACAACGCCGATCGTAATAACGAATTTAAGTGGTTATAGGATCACGAAATGTTTAACAGGACAACAAGTAAAAGCAGGAGATGAGGTGATACAGTTAACAAAAGAATAACAAAGATGAGTAACCAAAAGAGAAGGAAAAACATGAAAAACTAAAAGTAAAAATGAAAGGGGACGAGCTATATGAAATTTTTACAAAAATTAGGGAAAGCGTTAATGCTTCCAGTAGCGTGCTTACCAATCTGTGGTATTTTAATGGGAATCGGATATGCACTGTGTCCTGCAACCATGCAGGGTGGTGATATCACAGGTATCGGAAACCAGATCGGATTCTTCCTTGTAAAGGCAGGAGGAGCATTAATTGATAACATGGCATTACTGTTTGTTATCGGTGTCGGTGTCGGTATGTCGGACAAACACGATGGAACCGGTGGTCTGGCAGCTTTAGCATCATGGCTGATGATCACCAATCTGTTATCTACAGCAGTTGTAACAACTATCATGCCATCTATCGCAAAGAACGCAGATGCAACACTTGCATTTGATAAGATTGCTAATCCATTTATCGGTATCTTAGCCGGTGTGATCGGATCTATGTGTTATAACAAGTTCAAAGATACAAAATTACCAGACTGGTTATCATTCTTCAGTGGTAAACGCTGTGTAGCAATTATCGCTGGTGTTGTATCTATCATCGTATCCGTTGTATTACTGTTTGTATGGCCGGTTGTATTTACAGCACTGATCACAGTCGGACAGTCCATTGCGAAGATGGGAGCCGTTGGAGCTGGTATCTATGCATTCTTAAACCGTCTGCTGATCCCAACCGGATTACACCATGCATTGAATAACGTATTCTGGTTTGACACGATCGGACTTGGAGATTTAACTCACTTCTGGGCAGGTGAAACATCTAAGAATGTATCATGGAGCCTTGGAATGTATATGTCAGGATTCTTCCCATGTATGATGTTCGGTATTCCAGGAGCAGCCTTAGCTATGATCCAGACAGCTAAGAGCAACAAGAAAAAGATCGCTATCGGTTTAGTAGGATCTGCAGCCGTTTGTGCATTTGTCTGTGGTGTAACAGAACCATTTGAATTCGGATTTATGTTCTTAGCACCAGGTTTATATGTAATTTATGCAATCCTTTACGGAATCTTCACAACGATCACAACTCTGGTAGGATTCAGAGCAGGATTTAGTTTCTCTGCAGGAGCAACGGACCTTGTATTCTCATCTTCCTTACCAGCAGCACAGAAGACATGGATGATCATTCCTTTAGGAATCGCAGCATTTGTCGTATTCTATGTAGTATTCCGTATTGCGATCACCAAATTCGATCTGAAAACACCAGGTCGTGAAGATGATGATATTGATGAAGAGAATATCACATTAGCAAATGATGATTATACAGCAATGGCATCCATTATCCTTGAAGGATTAGGAGGAAGTGCCAATATTAAGAGCATTGATAACTGCATCACAAGACTTCGTCTTGAAATCAATGACGACGATAAAGTCAATGAAGCAAAGATCAAATCCTCAGGAGCAGCAGGTGTGATCCGTCCAGGTAAGAATAACATTCAGGTTATCATTGGACCGAAAGTACAGTTTGTTGCAGATGAGATGGAAAAATTATGTAAGTAACTCTGTTTTTCTTAGTTGCTATCCTTTCTGAAAGCGAGCCGGCGATATGCTGGCTCGCTTTCAGAAATAAGGCTGTTGCAATCCTGCTGGCTTTAGACAATGGGTAGTTCACGATTGATAAGGAAGGGAGCTTTTTGTATAATAAAATGTAAATAGAAAACTTGGGAAGGAGTTAAAAGATGGGTTTTTATTTAAATAATAAATCAAAGATATCATTATACAAAAGTGAAGTACAAAGGCCATATTTTGTAGATAAAACATTAATCTTATCAGAACTGTTTCCGTTAATCGAGTCAGGAAATTCCCATATCTGTATTACAAGACCAAGACGTTTTGGAAAGACAGTGATGGCGAATATGATAGGGGCTTTCTTTGAAAAAGGTGTGGATACGAAGAACATATTTGAACAACTGAAAATTTCAAAGAGTCCAGAATATGAAAAACACAGAAATAAACATGATGTAATTTACATTGATTTTAGTAAAATGCCAGAAGATTGTGAGAGTTATGAACAGTATATCGGTAGAATTATTAGTCGTTTAAAGAAGGATTTGATACGTGAATATCCAGATGCTGATTATGAGGAAGATGATGCGTTATGGGATATACTAGATTGCATCTTTGATATGTATGATGGACAAAAGTTTATTTTTGTTATGGATGAATGGGATTGTGTATTTCATAAAGCGTTTATCACAAGAGAAGATCAGCAAAAATATATTTCTTTTTTAAGCAATCTGTTAAAAGATCATGGATATGTTGAATTATCATATATGACAGGAATCTTACCGATTGCGAAGTATTCCAGCGGTTCGGAATTGAATATGTTTTTGGAATATACGATGGCATCTGGAGAAAAGTTTAATGAATACTTTGGATTTACAGAATCAGAAGTAGATGAACTTTTTGAAAAATATTTAAAAATATGTGAAACACCGACAATCACAAGAGAACAGTTGCGTTTATGGTACGATGGATATGCAACGAAAGCAGGAGAAAGAATGTATAATCCGAGATCGGTTGTAACCGCTCTTTCCAATAATAATATTGGAAACTACTGGACAAGTTTAGGACCATATGATGAAATTTTTTACTATATTAAGAATAATGTAGCAGATGTGAAAGCTGACCTTGCATTGATGGTATCAGGAGAAGCAGTGCAGGCGAAAGTTCGAGAATATGCTGCAGCGTCAATGAATTTATCAACCAAAAATGAAATTTTCTCGGCTATGGTTGTTTATGGATTTTTGAGTTATGAGAATGGAAAGGTAAGAATCCCAAATAAAGAATTGATGGAATGCTTAGAAGATCAGTTGGAAACAAAACAACATAGATGCCAAGTAGAAGAGATAAAATAGGATAAGGTGAAAGACATGAGAAGAAAAGACAGAGAAATTAAAGATTATAGTAAAATGTTAGAAATCATTGATCAATGTGACTGTATCCGTATAGGCTTCCAAGAACAACAAGGAACTTATATCCTCCCACTAAATTTCGGTTACGAATCAAAAGAAGACCAACTAATTTTTTATTTCCACGGAGCCAAAGAAGGTAAAAAAGTAGAACTGACAAAAGAACAAAGTGTCGTAGGATTCGAATTAGACACCAAACATGAACTAGTACAACACCAAACAGCCTGCGGATTTTCCTACCTATACCAAAGTATCATCGGAAAAGGAAAATTAGAAATCTTAGATACCAAAGAAGACAAAATCCAAGGCTTAACAAAGGTCATGAGTCATTACTCTGACAAGTCCGACTGGACATTTGAAGACCAGATGGTCAATAGCGTCAACGTATGGAAATTGACCGTAACCGAATGGTCTTGCAAAGAACACTAGACAAATTGAAAGTACATTCAAAAACAAGATCAAACAAAAACACATCATGAAGGAACAATCAGTTTCAGTAAAACAGGGCCAAAAAGCTCTGTTTTATTTGATTGTAAAGTATCAGACTGTTAAAATAGAAGCAGAAAGGATCATATAAATAGTAACGAGAATCGAGGTAATACAATGATCATAAAAAACGGACTGGTTTTTACACCAGAAGGAACATTCGAAAAAAAAGATCTCTATATAGAAGGAGAATATATTTCTAACAAAACAACAGATAACAAAGAAGTAGAAGCCGAAGGATGCTATGTGATCCCAGGTCTTGTAGATATTCACTTCCATGGATGTGTCAGACATGATATGTGTGATGGAACCGAAGAATCGATTCAGGCACTGGCTGATTATGAGGCAGCCAATGGAGTATTAGCAATCTGTCCAGCTACAATGACAATTCCAGAAGACCAGTTAATGCAGGCAATGAAAGCGGCTAAAGAACATAAGAATGGAAAAGGTGCAGATCTTGTCGGAATCAATATGGAAGGACCTTTTGTAAACAAAGAAAAGAAAGGCGCCCAGAAAGAAGAAGATATTAAAACAGCCGATGTAGATTTCTTCCACAGAATGCAGGAAGCAGCAGGTGGACTTGTGAAATTGATTGATCTTGCACCAGAGACAGAAGGTGCAATGGAATTTATCGATCAGGTAAAAGATGAAGTTCATGTATCAATCGCACACACAACTGCAGATTATGATACAGCAACTGAAGCGATTCATAGAGGTGTCAATCATATTACTCATCTATACAATGCAATGCCGCCATTTGGTCACAGGACACCAGGAGTTATTGGAGCAGCAAGGGACAGCGAATGTTTCGTAGAACTGATCTGTGATGGAGTTCATATTCACCCATCCTGTGTCAGAGCAACCTTTGAGATGTTCACAGATAAGAGAATCGTGCTGATTAGTGACAGCATGATGGCAACAGGTATGGATGACGGACAGTATGAATTAGGTGGACAGCCAGTAACTGTTGTAGGAAACCTTGCAACACTGACAGAAGGTGGAGCAATTGCAGGTTCCGCAACAAACTTAATGGATTGCATGAGAACAGCTGTTAAGAAAATGAATATTCCATTGGAAAGTGCAGTCAGATGTGCAACCTTAAATCCAGCTAAATCTATTGGAATCGATGATAAATATGGAAGCCTTGAAGAAGGAAAATATGCGAATGCAGTCGTTTTAGATAAAGATTTAAATATTGTATCCATCATCCAGAAGGGTCAGGTAAAATAGACAATATTATAAGGTAAAGAATGTCAGTAAAGATAAGAAAAAGAATTCTGTGAAAGCAGGATTCTTTTTTTATACCAGAATTCATAAAATGATAAAAACAAAGAGAGACAAAAAATAATGTTTCGAAAAATGACAGTTTTTATCATACTGGTCTTAACAGCCGTCTGGTTTACAAACAGTGACAGCATTCAACCTGCGAGAGAATTTATACAAAAGAACATCTATGTCTGGAGTGAAACACAGGAAGAAAAACTTCCAATCTACTGTGTAGATACAGACAAAAAGCAAATCGCACTGACATTTGACACCGCATGGGGCAATGAAGATATTCCACAGATTTTAAAGATACTAAAGCAGGAAAATGTAAAAGCAACATTTTTCTTTTGCGGAGACTGGATCAGCAAATATCCAGCTGATATTAAAACAATCTATGAAGAAGGACACGATATTGCAAGCCACGGAGATCGTCATAAATATATGACAAAATTAACAGACAAACAGCAGCAGGAAGAAATTAGAGGCGTCACAGAAAAAATCCAAGGATTATTAGGTATCAAAATCGATCTCTTCCGGGCGCCATATGGAGATTACAATGAATCTGTTGTAAAAAATGCAAGAAGAATGAATTATTATATTATTCAGTGGAACGTAGACAGCTTAGACTGGCAGGAACCAACGAAAGAACAATTAATAAAGAAAGTATGTGAACATAAAAACTTATCTCCAGGAAGTATCATCCTGATGCACACTGGAACAAAATGCACCAAACAGGCATTAAAACAGATCATAAGAAATATCAAAGCAAAAGGATATCAGTTCGTACCAGTCTCCAGATTGATCTATCGAAGCAATTACCGCATTGATCCAACAGGAAAGCAGATAAAACTATGAAGTATCAAAAAGTTATCGAAACGAACAAGGAAATCCTATAAAAACACTCGAAAATCTTGACAACTAAAGAACAAATATTACATAATAAAAAGACGAAAATAAGAAAAACGAAATGCATAATTTCATGGTGATTTGATATATCAGATCTCAAATTGGAATCAGGTGCAAAACCTGAGCGGTCCCGCCGCCGTGATAAGGAGTCAAAGCAACATACCACTGGGAAACTGGGAAGGTGCCAAGACGATGATCTTAAGCCGGAATACTTGCCATGATCTAAGGATATACTTTGCGAGTGACGAAGTCGTCCTCATGGTGCCATAATAACAAAAGATAAGATGATCAATGCAGTCTTTTTAGAAATGAATAAGAATGCATGTCTTTTTGTTATGTAAATATGCCAGAGTAGATCCTTTTATGCCGTATACATGGGAGGATCTATTTTTTATGAAAAAGTATATGATATGGCTGTTTTCAATTATGATGGCAGTTTCAATGACCGCATGTTCCAATACAGCGAAAAAAGAAGAAACAAAACAGGAACAAAATGCCAGCAAAGATCAGGCTGTGAATGATAATACAACAGAAAATAAGACAACAACAGAGAAAAAGAAAAACGACAAAAAAGATAAGAAGAACGATAAAAATAAAGATAAGAAGAAAGACAACAAGAAAAACAAAAAAGATAACAAGAACAAAGCAGATAAAACAACAAAGAAAAATAAGACAACAATCGTAAAAAAGAAAACAGCAACAACGAGTGCCAAGAAAACAACAACGACACATAGTCAGAAAGTTACAACACAAGAACATAAGACAACACAGGAAGCAAAAAAAGAAGAATATTGTGAGTTCTTGATCAGTTGTAAAACAGTACTTTCTCACAAAGACAGTCTTCAGTCTAATTATAAAGTACCATCTGGTGGAAAGATTTTTGAGAAAAAGATGAAGATTGAAGAGGGAGATACTGTCATGGATGTCCTGAAACGTACAGGAGTGGAACTTGACATCTCCAGAGGATATGTAGCAGGAATTGATGGTTTATATGAATTTGATTGTGGCAGAAACAGCGGATGGATGTACCGTGTGAATGGAAAATTCCCAAATTATATGGCTGGAAAATGTACACTTCATGATGGTGACAAGGTTGAATGGCTGTATACATGTGTCAGAGGAGATCTTTAGATGATTAAGGCGCTAAAGAGAGCACATCCGCTTGTTGTGTTTTCCTATTTTTTAGGACTGCTTTTGCTTGCACCATTTAGCAGACATCCATGGATGACAGGGGTTCAGATGATCTGTTTATGTCTGTTGTATCTGTATCACAATCGAAGTTTGAAAAAATTTCTGCCATTTACAGGTTTGATCGTGATCGTGGCAGTTACCAATCCAATATTTGTACAAAGAGGAAGAACGATCCTGTATGCAGATGCACATCTAAGAATTACAAAGGAAGCGTTGCTTTATGGGATTCACTATGGATGCGTGTTGGTAAATCTGTTACTGGTATTTTCAATATTTAACCAATATATAAAGAAGGAACAGTGGATTTATCTGTCAGGACAGATCTTCCCCAAATTAGGAGTTGTAACTTCCATGGCATTTGGATTGATTCCAAGATACCAAAAACAAGCAAAGAAGATTTTAAAGACACGCAGATCTTTAAAATCAGAAAAAGCAGTGCAGCGTGTGATGAATACAGTATCGATGGAAACGACATGGGCATTTGAATCTTCTATGGACCAGTTAGATTCCATGAATGCAAGAGGTTATGGAGTCCTTAAAAGAACGCATTTTCATTTGTTTGTGTGGGAGAAAAAAGACTGGATTCATATAATGGAGATTCTTATTTTGACGATATTGAATTTATGGGCATACAAGCAGTATTATTCCAGATTTTTCTTTTATCCAATGATCATTATGCCAGTATTTCAGACGAAAGATGCAATATGGATGGTATTGATGGGATTACAATTTTTATTACCATGCTTATGGAAGGAGAATTTTAATGTACGAAATTAATAACTTAACATTCCGCTATATGCTTTCAGACAGAAATTCTCTAAAGCAGGTATCATTAAAGATAAAAAAAGGAAAGATCACATTGATCGCAGGACCAAGCGGCAGTGGAAAGACGACGCTGCTAAGACATTTAAAAAAGGAACTGATGCCGAAAGGGGAGAGATCAGGAGATATTTCTTATGATCGGCAGAAACTTGAACAACTATACGATCTGCGTTCCGTAAAAGAAATTGCATATTTGTTTCAGAATCCATCGGCGCAGATGGTAATGGATACGGTATGGCACGAGATTGCGTTTGGGCTTGAAAATATAGGAATGCCTTATGAACAGATGAAGCGTACGGTTGCGGAGATTGTCAATTACTTTGATCTGCAAAAGATTTATCACGAAAGTACCGATGAATTATCTGGCGGGCAAAAACAGATGGTAAATCTGGCAGCTGTCATGGCAATGCATCCAAAGGTGTTGATCCTTGATGAACCAACAGCACAGTTAGATCCCACAGCAAGAAAAGACTTTCTTGTGATGCTTCAGAAATTACATAAGGAATTTGGATTAACGATTATTTTGACATCCCATAATTTAGAAGATGTGATGGAAATGGCAGATCAATGCATTATTTTGGATGACGGAGAGGTTATTGAAAATGGAAATCCTCTGGAAGTTGCAGGAAATCTTCAAAAAAGGCATCATCCATTTGAACAGTCACTTCCACAGATTCTTCGTTTGGAAGATAAATTTAACTTAGAACCAAGCTTTAAGATAGAAGAAGCAAGGAAGCAGATAAGAAAGAAAGATTATCAGTTGATAAAAAAACAAAAATATACATCTAGCACAGTACTTTCTGTGAATCATTTATATGCAGGATATGAAAAAGGAAAAGATGTACTGTCAAATTTATCTGTTGAAGTGAAGCTTGGAGAAATATTTGCGGTTGTTGGGGCAAATGGAAGTGGAAAATCAACGCTTCTTTCATGTATTACAAAGCAGATGAAATATGATGGAAAAATAAAATACAAAAAGAAAATCGTTTATATGCCGCAAGATCCAACTTTGGTGTTTGTGAAAGATGAGTTGTTTGCAGATCTTTGCGAAATGACAAATGGCAGGGAAGAAAGGATCGATGAACTGTTAGAGATGGCAGGGCTTATGAAAGAAAAACAGACACATCCGTATGATCTAAGTGGCGGCCAGCAGCAGATGGCGGCTTTGATCAAGGTATTGCTTGCAGATCCGGAGATTTTGTTGTTAGATGAACCAACCAAAGGGATGGACAGGGAACACAGCAGGAAATTTGGAGAGCTTTTGCAAAAACTTACAGATGAGGGAAAGACCATTTTCATGGTATCTCATGATCAGGAATTTTGTGCAGAATATGCAGACCGTATCGGGATGATGTTTGACGGTAAAATCGAAGGAATTGGTGAACCATCTGAATTTTTTGGACAGAATTATTTTTATACAACAGAATGTGCAAAGATTACAAGAGACTTTGAGGAAGTGATCATCTTGCCGCAGGAGGTGGTAAGCGTATGTTAAATGCGGTGATCATTTTTATCGTATGTCTTTCCTGCATTCCATACTATTTCAAATACGAAAAGAGAAAACCACAGACAAGGGAAAGCGTCGTACTTGCAGTGATGATTGCATTGACGGTTGCATCAAGGATGATATTTGCATTTGCACCCGGATTTAAACCAGTCAGTGCGATGGTGATCATCTGTGGAATGGCATTTGGAAGAGAGTCAGGATTCTTGTGCGGATCTTTAAGTGCCGTGGTATCAAATTTCTTTTTTGGACAAGGACCATGGACACCATTTCAGATGCTCGCATGGGGAATGATCGGATGGATTGCAGGAATCTTAAATCAGAGAAAATGGCTGGAACACAGCAAGATATTGTTAACAGTTTTTGGAATCTTATCTGGAATCGGATATTCCTTTGTCATGGATATCTGGACCCTGCTGGCAGCAGGAGATGGATTTCAGTTTATGAGATATGTGGCAGTATTAGGGACTTCGGTTCCAACAACAATCGAATACTGCGTATCAAATGTGGTATTTTTATGGATTTTAACGCCTGTTTTTGTAAAGAAACTAAACAGGGTTAAATATAAATATGGTTTCTTTAAAGAAAAAGAAATCAGGAAACTAATGAATCAATGAGACATAACAAGGAGGATTTTATGAGAACAATGAAACGTGCAGCGGCAGTTGCATTATCTGTTGTCATGCTGATGACATCAGGTGTTAGTGCAAAAGCAGCAGTGACAGATGCGCAGCCAGCGAAGAGTAGTAGTGAGGCTGTAGAAAAATGGGCCAAACAGATTGGATCAACATATGAAACAATGACTGATCTGAAAGTTGTTGGTGATTATATTTATCTGGCTGAAAATGCAAATAAACGTGTAGTAAGGCTTGATAAAGAAACAGGAGATATTGTTGCACAACATAAGTTTTCAGGAGATGGAGAACAGGATTACTATGCGGATATAGCATATGGTGATGGAAAAGTTTATGTAGAATATACAAATCATAAAATAGAAGCGTTTGATGCGAAAACACTGACACCAGTCTGGATCAGTGAAACAGCAGATGACTCAATCGCATCAAAGTTAACATATAAAGATAAAAAACTGTATTTTGGAACAGGAGCGTTTGGAAATTCTGGAAGCTTCTATGTACTGGATACAACAGATGAAGATCCATCAAGTGAGAATGAAGAAAAATCAATACAGAAAATTATAACGTCTACAACAGGATCATTTTACTGGAAAAAAGGAATTGATATAGGAAATTATATTATTGTTTCTGATAGAGCTGGAAATGTTACAAGTATTGATGCAAATACACAGAAGGCTGTAGATACATTTTCTGTAAATGATACGTTTAGTGGCGGAATTACATATGATAAAACAACAGGAACTATTTATTTCGTGGCAGGAACAAATAATTTATATGGTGTAAAAGTTAATGAGGATGGAACCTTTGGACAAAGTGAACATGTACAGGTATATAAAACTGGGTTTGTTTCAATGACACCAGAAGTTTATGATGGAAAAGTTTATTTATCAGGAACAGTAGGTAATCCTTATACTGATCCAGGATATGCAGCGGTGGTAGATGTAACAACAAATCCTTATACTGTAAACTGTGTGATAGATGATGTGCTGGCAAAATATGCACAGTGCGAATTTTTAATCTCCAAAGCAGACAATTCGGTTCAGGCGTATTTTACAATTAACGATCAAGAGAAGGGTGGAATTTATTCTATAAAAGACTCTACAGGTAATGGAGATTATAAAATAGAAAATATATATGCACCACAAGATGATGAAGATAATAATATATATCGGAAACAATATTGCATGAGAGATGTTTGTGTAGACGAAAATGGTACTATGTATTATGGCAATGATGCAGGATATGTTTTTGCAGTTGGCAAAAAATCATCATCAGACCCAGTAAAACCAACACAGCCAACAACAACAGAAACAAAACCAACTACAACAACACAGACAAAACCAACAACAAGCGTAAAACCAATCACAAAGACCCAGACATCCACAAGAAGTGTAAAACTGACATGGAAAAAGAATAAATCCGCAAAAGGATATGTAATCTATGCCAAAGCTGGAAAAGGAAAATACAAAAAACTTACAACGGTAGGAAAAACAACAAAGAAAACAGTCACAGTAAAATCAGAAACATCCTACAAGTTTAAAGTAAAACCATACAAATACACAAAGAAAAAAGGCAAAAAAGTAAAGAAATACTATAAAGCCTATGCAGCAAAAGCAAAATACGGAAGCAAGACAGTCAAAGTTACATATAAAAATGTAAAAGGATACACAAGCTACCGCATTGACATGAAAGTAGGAAATGGTTCTTACAAGAAAGTATTAACAAGCAAAAAAACAGGTACACTGACTCTTACATACACACAGAAAAAAGCAAAAGTAGGAAAGAGTTACAAGTTCCGCCTGGTAGGAATCAAAACAGTGAATGGAAAATCTGTCGAAAAAACGATCAAATAAAAGTACTAGATAAAATACAAAAAAGGGCTTGATTTTCAAAAAGAATCATTGTATCCTATAACCAGTGAAGTTACTGACAAGGGCGTCAAACAATTAGTTTCATATTGTTTGTCGCCCCTTTTTTTCTATTATCAGTTAGATAATAGAAAAAAATATATAGATTATGCTTCAAATGTAAGAGAAGAAAGGAAGAACTCTATGAAGGAAAAAATCAATGTATCAGAAATCTTCGGATCCCACGTATTTAATGACAGTGTTATGAAAGCACGCCTTCCAAAAGCTGTTTACAAAGATCTGAAAAAGACAATCGAAGAAGGAACAGAATTAAATCCAGCAATTGCAGACGTAGTTGCCAATGAGATGAAAGAATGGGCCATTGAAAAAGGTGCCACACATTATACTCACTGGTTCCAGCCATTAACAGGCGTGACAGCAGAGAAACATGACGCATTCATTAATCCAACAGACGACGGTAAAGTTTTACTTGAGTTCTCAGGAAAAGAACTGATCAAAGGTGAACCAGATGCATCTTCATTCCCATCTGGTGGATTAAGAGCAACATTTGAAGCAAGAGGATATACAGCATGGGATTGTACATCACCTGCATTCATCAAAGAAACAGATAATGCATGCATCTTATGTATCCCAACGGCATTCTGCTCATACAAAGGTGAAGCATTAGATAAGAAGACACCACTTCTTCGTTCTATGCAGGCATTAGATATCCAGGCAACAAGATTATTAAATGTATTAGGAAATAAAAATGTAAAACGTGTCAACACATCTGTTGGACCAGAACAGGAATATTTCTTAGTAGATGAAGAAAAATACAAACAGAGAAAAGACTTGATCTTTACTGGACGTACATTATTCGGAGCAATGCCTCCAAAAGGCCAGGAAATGGATGACCATTACTTTGGAATCATCAAACCAAGAATCGAAGGATTCATGAAAGATTTAAATATCGAAGCATGGAAACTTGGAATCAGTGCGAAGACAGAACATAACGAAGTAGCTCCAGCACAGCACGAATTAGCTCCAATTTATAACTCAAACAACGTGGCAACAGACCACAACCAGTTATTAATGGAAACAATGAGACGTGTTGCAAGACGCCACGGATTAAAATGCTTACTTCATGAAAAACCATTCGCAGGAATTAACGGATCAGGAAAACATAACAACTGGTCTATGGTAACAAACGAAGGAAAGAACTTATTAGATCCAGGAAAAACTCCTCACGAGAACAACCAGTTCTTATTAATCTTAGCAGCGATCATCGCAGCAGTAGATAAACATGCAGACTTACTTCGTATGTCAGCTTCCACACCAGGAAATGACCACAGATTAGGAGCTAATGAGGCACCTCCAGCAATCATCTCTATCTTCCTTGGAGATCAGTTAGAGGACGTTGTAAAACAGCTTGTAACAAGAGGAGAAGCTACAGAATCTAAACATGGTGACAAACTTGCATCAGGAGTACATTCTCTTCCAGATTTCGAAAAAGATGCAACAGACCGTAACAGAACATCACCATTTGCATTTACAGGAAACAAATTCGAATTCCGTATGGTAGGTTCTACACAGTCTATCTCTGATCCAAACGTTGTATTAAATACAATTGTAGCAGATGTATTTGCAGATATCTGTGACAGATTAGAGAAGGTTGAAGGTGGAGCTGAAGCGGTAGCAATGGAAGCTCACGAAATCACAAAAGAATTATTAACAAACCACCAGAGAGTAATCTTTAATGGTAATGGATATTCTGACGAATGGGTAGCAGAAGCTGAGAGAAGAGGACTTCCAAACTTACGCAGCATGGTAGATGCAATCCCAACATTAACAACAGAAAAATCTATCAAGATGTTCGAAAAATTCGGTGTATTTACAAAAGAAGAATTAGAATCTCGTGTTGAAGTATTATACGAACAGTATTCTAATACAATCAACATCGAAGGACTTGCAACATTAGATATCGCTAAGAAACAGATCGTTCCAGCAGTTATGAAATACCAGAGAAAACTTGCAAATGGTGTTGCAGAATTAAAAGCTGTAGGAATTGACAGTTCTGTACAGGAAAAACTGTTAGCAGACATCACAGAGAACTTAAAAGAAATGTTTGCAGCAATCAGCACATTAGAAGTAGATATCCCAACAGCACAGGGATTAGAAAGCGAAGCACAGGCTCGTTACTATCATGACACAATCTTTGCAGATATGAATGCAGTACGTGAACCAGCAGACAAACTGGAAATGTTAGTAGCCAAAGAAGACTGGCCAATGCCAAGCTATGGAGATCTGATCTTCGAAGTTTAAAATTACATAGTTTGTAAAACTCTTTAATACACGAAAAAAGTGGCGGAAATGATATTTCCGTCACTTTTTTTGTACAGATATATTTCATGTGTAAATATATGCCAGAATAAAAATGAAAGTTCTTCGCATGATAAATAGAAAGAAGAATTGAAATCAAAATATTTTGGAAAGAGGAAGAATATGAGAAAGAAAATTTTTGCGTATGGGATCATGTTGTTGATGATCAGCACATGTACATTACAATTAATGTCCAGACAAAATAATATATTCAAGATTGCAAGTCAGGGAGAAGGCGAGGGAGGATTTCTGACCAACAATAATTTAAATCAAAAAAAGGTATATCTGACTTTCGATGACGGGCCGTCAGACCATACGGCAGAAATCCTTGATATTCTAAAGAAAAATAAAGTCAAAGCCACATTTTTTGTTGTAGGGAAAGAGACAGAACATGCCAAAAAGATGTACCAGAGAATCATTTTAGAAGGTCATACACTCGCAATGCATTCCTACAGCCATAATTATGATCAGATTTATGCAAGTGTCGATGCATTTTCAAAAGATCTGATGAAGCTTCAAAAATACTTGTATGATGTGACGGATGTAAAGCCGTATATTTACAGATTTCCAGGAGGAAGCAGCAATCATTGTGCGGGAGATATCAAACCATATATCCGTTATGTGAATAAAAAAGGACTGCTTTATTTTGACTGGAATGCATTAAATGAGGATGCAGTCAATTTTGAACAGACTTCGAAACAGTTAAATGACAAAATATTAAAAGATGTCAGAAGACAGAAGACAAGTATTGTGTTAATGCATGATCTTCATGAGACGAAAAATACAGTGAAGGGGCTGGATACATTGATCAAAACGTTGAAAAAAGAAGGGTATCTGATACTTCCGATCACAAAAAATACGAAGCCGCTTCACCATGTCTCCATTGACAAATAATGGGGGATAACGTAGAATATGTTCGGTAATGGATTTATTATACGTTAGGAGAATGACATGATCATAAAAAGTGTAAATTTAGAAACCGTCTGTGGAATCACAAGTAAATTACCGGACAATACATTGCCGGAAGTGGCATTTGCAGGAAAATCAAATGTAGGAAAGTCATCACTCATCAATGCACTGATGAACCGTAAATCCTATGCAAGAATTTCAGCACAGCCAGGAAAGACACAGACGATCAATTATTATAATATCAACGAAGAACTGTATTATGTAGACCTTCCGGGATACGGATTTGCAAAAGTAACGCAGTCCGTCAAAGAAAAATGGGGACACATGATCGAGAATTATTTACAGACATCAAAACAGCTTAGAATGGTATTCCTGCTGATCGATATCAGACATAAACCATCTAAGAATGATGTGATGATGTATGACTGGATCTTACACAACGGATATCGTCCAGTGATCATCGCAACAAAGCTTGATAAATTAAAAAGAAGCCAGGTGCCAAAACATCTAAAAGAGATCCGCACAGAGCTTCAGATGGACAAGGAAACACCAATCTTCCCATTCTCAGCATTATCTAAGCAGGGAAGAGATGAAATCTGGGATTTCATTGAGAAGATCGTCCTTGAAAAAGAAGAAGCCGAATAATTACTTATCCGGCTCGTCAAATAATAACTTTTCAATTAACATAGAGTAGACATCGGAGTGTTTCTTCTCCCAATGGTCACATATGTAAACTGCCTGGTCTCTTGAGACAACGTTTAAGTTGATCTCAAGGAGCGGGCTTTCTTTTTCGCTAATCTTAAGATTTACCGTGTATTCATCTCCTCTGGATGGGTAAAAATCAGCTTTAACATTCGCTTCTTTGCGCAGCTCATATTCTTTTTCTTTTAAGAACTGTGCGATATCTTCTTTGATCGAATTCGGAATCTGGTATTCAAACATATCGATCGCCTCTAAACCTTCATCACTAAGCGCGTAATGGCTCATATTACGGATTTGTTTGACCCTGAGCATATTCTCTTCCTCTAACTCATGAAAAGCTCTCTGAACGGTGAAATAGTTCGTATAGCCCTTGTCTAAGATAAACTCAGATATCTGGGAATTACTCAAAGGAAAATCTACTTTCTCAATTAAATATAAAATCATAAGTTTATAGAGGGTTAACTGTTCTTGTTCCATGGCTGTTCTCCTTTGAATGATCGATAAAAGTCACTATGAAAAATTATAACACCACATGATTTTTCTTGCAACTTATGAATGAAAAGTAAAAAATAACAGATAATAACGCTGAGGTGATAAAAATGAACGTTTACATTAAGGCGCAAGACAGTGTATGTCTGAATCATAAAGAAATCAAAATGAAGGATATTCTGTCTTTGTACTGCAGCAATAAGGATATCGAACAAGCGATCAAAAATAAAAGTGTTTATCATTTTACAAAAGGGGATAACCAGAGAAAATGTTTTTCCATTCTGAAAGTGATCGAGAAGATCAAAGAGGTAGATAAAACGCTTGATATCATGAATCTTGGACCACAGGATTTTATCGTTTATTACAAGAAAGAACAGGAAGAATCAAAGATCATGCATTATGGAAAAATCCTGTTTGTCATATTGGTCGCATTTTTTGGTGCGAGCTTTTCAATCATGACTTATAACACAGATGTCGGCATTGAGGAGCTGTTTTACAACGTTTATGAAATGATCATGGGAAAAGCACCGAATGGACCGAATCTTCTTCATATTTCATACACAGCAGGTCTTGCGATCGGAATTATCATCTTTTTTAATCATGCAGGAAAGATCAAACTAAATGATGATCCAACACCATTTGAGGTGCAGATGCGTCTTTATGAGAGAGATGTAAATGATACATTGATGATCGATGCAGATCGTAAAGAGGAGGAAGAAGATGTGGATCCGTAGTGTGTTTTTGATATTTTATGGTATATGTGCCGGCAGTCTGATCGCAGCGAGTTTTCTTGCGTTTTTGAGTATGCTGGGCGTGATCCCAAGATTGGCGGGACTTACCAAAAGTATAAAGTATGCAAGGATGTATGAAAGTTTTGTGGCAGCAGGAGGAATCCTTGGAACGCTGGTATTTATTTACCGGTGGCCGATAAGGGCAGGGTACTGGCTTTTAGTGCTTTATGGAGTGTTTGGCGGTATTTTTATTGGCTGTATGATCGGAGCGTTAGCTGAGACGATCAAAAGTCTTCCGATTTTCTCAAGAAGGTTAAAACTGCGGTCAGGAATCCCTTATGTGATCTATGGGATCGCACTTGGGAAAATGCTAGGATGTTATATGTATTTCTTTATATTCCGCTGAATTTTATCAATCAATAGAAAGGGTGGTTACAATGAAAAAGGAACCAGATAAACAAGAATATCAAAAGATCGTAAAAAATCTTACGCCGAAACATAACAGCCTGAAAAATTGTGCGAAAGCATTTGTAGTTGGAGGGGCGTTTTGTGTTCTGGGAGAAATGATGAAACAGACGATGATCACATATTTTGGCCTTTCAAAAAAAGACTCCCTGCTTTATGTGACGATTGAACTTGTCTTATTCAGTGTGATCCTGACAGGGTTTAATCTGTATGGAAAGATCACAAAATTTGGCGGTGCAGGAGGGCTTGTTCCAATTACAGGGTTTGCAAATTCTGTAGCATCTGCTGCGATCGAATATCAGAAAGAAGGACAGGTTTTTGGAATCGGAGTGAAGATCTTTACAATCGCAGGGCCGGTTATTTTGTATGGAATTTTCTCATCATTTTTAGCAGGGCTTATTTACCTGTTTACAAAGCAGTGGGGGTGGTTTTTATGACAAGGATAAAAGGAATCCAGAGTCTGGAATTTGACAAGACACCATATATAAAAGGCTGGGCATCGGTTGCGGGGCAGAAAGAAGGAGAAGGACCTTTAGGAAATGCGATCGACCAGATCATAGAAGATCCTTATTTTGGACAAAAAAGCTGGGAGCTTGCCGAGGGACGTTTTATGAAGCAGGCAGCGATGCTCGCGATCAGCAAAGCAGGACTTCACAAAAAAGATATCCGGTATGCGTTTGCCGGAGATCTTCTGGAACAGAATACGGCGACATTTTCTGGAATGAAAGAACTTGAAATTCCATTGTTTGGTTTATTTGGAGCTTGCTCAACGGCAGGAGAAGCATTATCACTGGCAGCTATGAGTGTTGCAGGAGGTTTTGCAAAACATACACTGGCAGTCGCATCAAGCCATATTGGAAGTGCGGAAAAACAGTTTCGATTTCCTTTGGAATACGGAAATCAAAGGCCGTTATCCGCAACATGGACAGTCACAGGTTCTGGGGGATTTGTCGTGTCAGATGAGAAGGGACCGGTAAAGATCAAAGGGATCACAACAGGAAAGATTGTGGATTATGGGATGGAAGATCCGATGAATATGGGAGCATGCATGGCACCAGCGGCAGCAGAGGTTATCTATCAGCATTTTGTCGATTTTAACACAAAGCCAGATGACTATGATGCGATTTATACAGGAGATTTAGGTGAGGTCGGGAAAAAGATTTTACTGCATCTCCTTCATGAAAATGGTTATGATCTTTCAGGCGTGCATGGAGATTGTGGAATTGAAATTTATGAAAGCGAGGAACAGGATACCCATTCAGGAGGTTCTGGATGTGCATGCAGTGCGGTTGTGCTTGCATCGATGATCATAAAAAAGATAACAGATGGAATATGGAAGCGGGTATTGTTTGTTCCAACAGGGGCATTGATGTCAAAAACAAGTTTTAATGAGGGGGAGAGTGTGGCAGGAATCGCACATGCGATCCTTCTGGAAGGAGAAAATGAGTGATGGAATATATCAGGGCATTTATTACAGGTGGGATCATCTGCATTCTGGTACAGATTCTTATGGATCATACAACATTGCAGCCAGGAAGGATCATGGTAATTCTTGTTATCACAGGGGTTATTCTTGGTGCATTAGGAATTTATAAAAAGATAGAGGCGTTTGGAGGATGTGGAGCAACCGTTCCGTTGTCTGGATTTGGATTCAGTTTGTGGAAGGGAATGAAAGAAGCAATCGATGATCATGGATTCCTTGGGCTGTTTGAAGGTGGATTTACAGCAGCGGCAGTTGGAACATCGGCGGCATTGATCTTTTCGTATCTTGCCTCGCTGATCTTCCAGCCCAAAATAAAAAAGTAAGGGATTTCGTTTGGAATCCCTTACTTTTTGTCTGTTAATGCATCGTACAAAAACTTGACAGATATTTTTTTGGAAGCAGATATTTTGTATCAGCTGTTTTTCCGTGGCTGCCTTTTTTTCGGACGATATAGACTTTCTTTATACGTTCGGATTTTGGGCATTTTTTGTTAGCAAGTTTGTCGGTTTTCTTGCATATCTCAACCGCAACATGTGTGTCACAGGTCTGTTTTGGAACGGTGCCTTTCTCGAAGTATTCTGTGATAACACAGTTGCCGCGTGGATCGTGGTCACAAACGCCTTTGATCGCCAGTTTTCCAGATTCTTTACAGATCTTGGCTTTGACAATGTTAGATGGTTTTGAGAAGTCTTTTGGTTTCTCATTTTTTGTCTTTATGATCGCATTCATGATCTTTGCCCACATTTTCTTGTGTGTGTTATCAGAACTGAAATTTGTATTATTATCATATCCCATCCATACAGAAGCTGTATGATAAGGGGTGTAACCGCTGAACCAGTAATCATAGTTGTTAGATGTTGTACCGGTTTTTCCGGCAGCTGCCATGGAAGAAGATAATTTTGCATCTTTACCAGTTCCTTTGGTAATGACATCTTTCATAGCATCTGTGAGAAGAAAAGCGGTGCTTGATTTCATGACCTGTTTCTTCTTTGGCTTGTTGGAAAGAAGAACGTTACCATTTTGATCGACCACCTTTGTGTATAAAACAGGTTTGTTATACATACCGCCATTTGCAATAGAGGCATAGGCTGCAGTCAGTTCCATGTTTGTGACACCATAGGTCAGACCTCCAAGTGCTAATGATTGTGTGACATCGGTATACACATTACCATTTGATGTAAATTCATTGGAAACCAGAGTTGAAAAACCAAGTTTTGTAAGGCAATCAAAAGAGGCTTTTGGCGTTACATCGGAAATCGTTTTTGCAGCAACGATATTCATGGACTGTGTGATCGCTTCACGGATCGTTGAATAACCTTTATAACCTTTGTAATAGTTATGAACAGGACGGTTTGAGTCAACATAGTTATATGGGGCATCATCATAAACTGTTCCAAGAGTCATCTGGTTCTTGTCAAGAGCTGGCAAAAATGCAGACAGGATCTTAAAGGTTGATCCAGGCTGTCTTGTTGAAGCAGTGGCACGATTCAGAGAAAGGTCTGAAGTTTTTGACCCGCGTCCGCCGACCAAAGCTTCCACAGAACCGTCGGACTGGTTCATGATCGTTAAAGAAACCTGTGGCTGAATCGTTGTCTGAGAGGTCTCATCGATGATGATTGCACCCTCCTTTTCCAGATGATGTTTGTATTTAGCGAGAGTGTTTTTCGCAGCAGAAGCATTCTGGAAGACCAGACTATTGCCAAGTTTCTTGGATCTCATATAGTTAAGAAGGTTATGTTCGGTGTAAGTAACAGGTTCTCCAGAAGCTGTACGCACCGTAAAAGTACAGGTTAAAGCGACTTTTGTGCCATTTGGATAGTTTGAAGGATCACTTGTGATGCTGTTAGCAATATTCTGGATGGCTGTATCCTGTGTGGAATATATTTTTAATCCGCCACTGTAGATCGCACTGTAAGCTTTTGTCTCATCATATCCGAGTTGACTTTTTAAGTCTTTTACAACTTGAAGGATCAATGCATCTTCAAAATAAGAATTCGTAGTTTTTTTCGCTGTTGATGCAGCAGCATTTTTTTGAATTCTTGTGTATACATCATCACGAAGTGCTTCTCTATATTGAGATTTTGTGATATAATGTTGGTCTAACATATTTTGTAAAACAAGTAATCTTCTGGAAGCATTGTTTTCCGGATGAGTAATTGGGTCTAATTTTGTAGGATTTTTAGTAATTCCGGCAAGAACCGCACATTCTGAAAGTGTCAGATCAGAGACATCTTTGTTAAAATATTTTTGTGATGCTGTCTGAACACCCAGAGTGCCTTCACCGAGATTGATCGCATTTAAATATTCTTCCAGGATATACTGCTTGGAAGCTATTTTCTCAAGTTCCAATGCAAGAGACTGTTCTTTGATCTTACGTTCCAGACGTTCAATCGTAGTCTTTTCAGGCTGAATTCCCAACAGATTATTCTTGATCAGCTGCTGCGTGATCGTACTTCCCCCTTGGCTTAGTGATTGGTTACGAATACCAAGGAAGGTAGCTCGAATGATCCCGTACAAATCGATACCATTATGGCTGTAAAACCGTTCATCTTCAATTGCGATAAAGGCATGCTGAAGATCTTTCGGGATAGATGACAGGGGTGTATAAATTCTGTTTGAGTCATGGTTTGACAAAGTTTTGATCGTCTGTCCCTTATTATCATAGATCGTTGTGATATAGCCCTTGGAATGTACGGAATTTTTGGTGATCTGTGGAGTTGTCTTAAGGATACCACGCACAAATCCCACACTAAGACCAAGACCGGCAACGATCAGGATAATGGAAACAATAAAAGCATATTTAAAAAGAAAGAGAGAGATACTGGAATTCTTCCGGACTTTATCAGACGAAAGGACTTTTCTCTTTTTCTCAATATTTTGTTTGGTGTATTTCATAAAAAACCTCCTGATTAGCATTATACCAAATAAGAAAGTTCAAGTAAACCGGCCGTGCAACATACAAACAGATAAGAATAATGAATAAGGGAGGAAATATCATTATGAATAAAGATTACGAAAGAAAATTCATGGGGAAACAGGTGTTTTATGATGACAAAGCAAGGGAAAATGTAGTATCCTACTATTTGATGGAAGATCCAGTGCATCAGATCTATGGAGTGGCACTGGAAAAAAGCCAGGAAAATGCAGGACTGATCGAATGGGACAGTATACCGAAGGTTACAGATTCCATGGAAGTGATCGATCACATGATCAATAGTCTGATAAAATATAAAGTAACACCGATCTCACTGGCAGAATCGTTAGATGAGATCATGACCAGGGAGGAAGAGAATGGACAGTCACAGATATAAGATCTTATACAAGGAAGGGGAGGCAGAGATTTCAGAGAAGAAATCAAGATTTATCGCACATATCGCACCGGCACAGACAGAAGAAGAAGCACAGGCATTTGTAGAAAAGATAAAGAAACAATACTGGGATGCCAGACATAACTGCTGGGCATACAGTATTGGAGAAAAACAGCCGGCACTAAGATGCAGCGATGACGGAGAACCAAGCGGAACCGCAGGCAAACCAATGCTGGAAGTATTAACAGGACAGGAGATTCACAATGTAGTTGCAGTAGTAACAAGATACTTTGGAGGAACACTCCTTGGAACCGGCGGATTGATCCGTGCATACACAAAAAGCACGCAAGAAGGAATTCAAAATAGCGTCGTCATCGAAAAATGCCTCGGCCAGAAGATCAGCCTGACATGCGATTACACAACATCCGGAAAGATTCAGTATCTCACCGCAACCGACCATATTCCAGTACTTGATACCGTGTATACAGACAATGTAACTTTTGAGATGATCATACCGATAGAAGATGTTGGAATGATGGAGAAGAAATTTATGGAAGCATCAATGGGGAAGGCGGTTCTTGAAAAAGGAGAAGAGAGCTATTATGCTGAAATTAATGAACGAATAATGGTTGATTTGTAGTTTGAAAGGTAGTCGTGGGGAGTGTATATGAGAAAAACAAAATAAGAGTATAAAAGATCCAGACCAGGAAATTTATG
>CAJMOO010000009.1 GCA_905215045.1 uncultured bacterium
ATAAATCCGTAGCATACTCCTTAACATTCAGAGCAAAAGACCGTACATTAGAAGATGCAGAAGTATCTAAGATCGTTGAGAAGATCCTTGATGAACTGAAGAAATTAGGCGTTGAATTACGTGCTTAATTGCTAGTAAGAAATAAGATAAAGTAAGAATTAAAATCCCTTGGCAGGCGAAACTGTCAGGGGATTTTTTCTTTAAAGGAAAATATAATTTGTAAAGTAAAATTGGAATTTAAGATCAATTGTGTTAATATAAAATAAAAGAAATGAAACGAGGTGACAGCAGAATGGGAATTTATCTAAACCCGCCAGCAGACGGTTTTGAAGATATTTTAAAAGACGATATCTATGTAGATAAAACAGAGTTAATTGCATATACTAATCAGGTTTTAGGAACATCAAGAAAGCTTACATGTTTCAGCAGACCAAGAAGATTTGGAAAATCTTTCGCAGCCCAGATGTTAGTCGCCTATTATTCAAAAGGTGCACAATCTGAGCATTTATTTCAAGACTTAAAGATTGCAAAAAGTATAGAAGAAAAAAGTCATTATAAACAATATTTAAATCAATGTGATGTCCTGTTCTGGGACATGACATGGTTTATTACGAATGCCCAGAATATCGAAGATACGGTAAAAAATCTTCAAAGAAAAGTCATTTTTGAATTAAAAAGAGAGTTTCCAGACTGCATAGAACCAGAAACAACAGCACTCCCAGAAGCACTCTTACAGATCAGCGCGATTACAGGACGAAAGTTTTTTATCATTATCGATGAATGGGATGCATTATTTCGAGAAGCCAAAACAGATCAGAGATTGCAGGAAGAATATATCCAGTTATTAAGAGGATTATTTAAAGGAATACAAGTTTCAAGATTTCTAAGTGGAGCCTACATGACAGGAATTCTCCCAATCAAAAAATACGGAACGCAATCAGCATTAACTGATTTCTACGAATACACGATGTTGGAACCAGGACCATTGGCAGAATTTGTAGGATTTACAGAACAAGAGGTCAAAAATTTATGCAAAGAACAGGAAATCGATTTTGAACAGGCAAAAAAATGGTACGACGGATACTGCTTTGGACAGACAGGACATATTTATAATCCGAATTCTGTAATGAAAGCAATATTTAACAAACGATTCAGCAACTACTGGACACAGACAGAGACATATAAAGATGATGTATTGACGTTATTGGTACATTTAGGATATTTGGCATATGATATTGATCGAAAAGAAGTCTATATTCCAAATGAAGAGATACGTCAGGAATTCGTTAGAGCGATTAAGAATGGAAAAAGACAGGAATTATTAAAAGAAATTGAAAACTTAAATTGGCTGATAGTATAAATTTAGAGAGAAATCCCCTGACAGGTAATAATGTCAGGGGATTTTTGTTGCTATTACAACAGGCTAACAGTATAATATAAAAAGAAAAATTTGGAGGGAAAGATAAGGATGAAAGATATACTGATGAATAATGATGATATGCTAGACTGGTTGTTGATCATATGCATATATGAAATCTACAGATTAATAAAGTACAAGAATGTAGAAAACAAGAAAAAGTTTTACATAACAGAGATTAGAAATTTTCTAATTACAATAGCAGCAATTGTTGCACTTACAGTAGTAGAAGAAATCTGTGGAGTAGGAATTTTAGCGATAATTGTTGTAGGGATGGTAGTCTTTTGCGTGTTAAAGATAAAGAAAATGAATGAGGATGAACGAATTGATTTATACCAGAAGTTATTACTGGTAGCAGGGATTATGACGGTTGTAGTTTTGACAGAATTAATATAAGGAAAATTTAATAAGAACTTAAATAAAAATGTATAGGAACAATGATCTTGTAAGTTATAATAAATTTAAGAAGGAAAAGGTATGAAACAAGAGGAGGAGAGAAATGTCAAAGATAAAACAGAAGGGCAGTAAAAAGATCATTGTTAGAATTCTATTAATCATTTGCTTTATTTACTGCTTTATGACACCAAAAGAATTAACAAAGAAATACGAATTATACGCTAAAGATGTAAACTGGGAAAACATCATCATCAACAAACAAGGTGAATACGTCAAAGAAAACGAAAAAAACAAAAACTATGAACAAGGAATTGGACTTGCAGTCTGCCAGCATGTAAAATATTACTATGTATCAAAATCAAAAGAAGTAATACTTGTAAATAATAATAAAGGCTATCTTTATATAGATACAACAAAAGATAAACTTTCAAAACCAACTAAAATTTATAAAGAATTAAAATTGGAATCCAATAAACAACAAATAAGCATTTAAAAATATAATTCTATTCATCCACAACCTAAGGCAATGAAACTTTTTAAAAAATTATTGTTTTTCAATAATTTTCATGCTACAATAATCTTGAAATTATCGAAAAACAATAATTGGAGGTGGAAAGGATGAAGTTAAACATAAACAAACTAATCCTAATCGAAGTCATTGCAGGAATCCTTCTTGCATTCATAACAAGCAAAATCTTGCATATGACAGCAGCACTACAGATCATGTATTTACCATTTGAACTCATAGGAAAAGGACTAAGATTTTTGTCCCTAAGTTCGGTAATAGGAAATGTCATCGCGATCATCATATACGCAGCTATTTCCCTGATACCAGCAATCTATGTGGTTTATCAGAGAAAAACAGGAATAAATCGTAAAGAAGACATACTGCTTATCGCGTTCACAGGACTATTATTTTATTCCCTGTACATGTTCATCAATCCAGGACTCATGTATCAGAGAATGCCAGAGATTTCTTCAATGGACCAGACGAGTCTTATTGCAATGAAAATTATTTATGCATTCATCATTTACAGTGTCGTGATCATGTGGCTGATTATGAGAGCTATCCGTTTTCTTGGGGATGACAGCCAGAAGAATTGGAAAAGCCGCCTGTATTTTGGAATGAAAGCATTGATCGTAGCGTTGGCTAGTTACTATACGATTTTGATCACGTATGCAAAGACATTTGAGCTGCTTCATAAGGGTGGAAATAAATTGCAGAATATATCCTCAGCACAATGTGTCAAATCAGTATTGCAGTTGTTACCAATCGTTTTCACGGTCCTGTTATTTATCAACATCATTCATGTAGTAAAAGCAATCGAGGATCATAAGGAAGAGAAGCAGATGATGACAGTGGCAAGACTTGCAAGTGTCGCAAAGGTTACCGCAGTAGTTACAGTCATATCAGATTTTATCTTAAATTTTTATCAGTTTTTGCTGGGAGCAACCTTACAAAATGTAAATGTGACTTTTGCACCAGATGTATCCATGGAACCGTTGATCATTGCGTTTGGAGCATTGATCTTCTATGAATACTTCAAGCGGACCAAACAGCTAAAAGAAGAAAATGACCAGTTTATATAGAAGGAATGATAGTTATGGCAATTAAAATATATTTGGATGATATCTTAAAAGAACGGAATATGACATCCAAAGAATTATGTAAAAAAGTCCATATCACAGAAGCAAACCTGTCAATCTTAAGAAGCGGCAAGGCAAAAGGAGTACGTTTTTCAACGATCAATAAGATCTGTTATTATCTGGGGTGCGATGTCGGGGATATCTTGAAATTTGACGGGAGATTGGAGGAGGAAGATGAGTAGGAGAATCAGAAAAACAGGAGTTATTGCAATGAGTTTGATACTGGCAGCAGTTTTGTCAGGATGCAGCCTTGCAAAGAAAGACGAAGATGGAACTGCAAAGAAAACACTGTATGGTGCGTATGCAATTGTAGGAAAAAGTCTTCAGGCTCCAGACATTCCAGATCCAGAGTTGGAAGGAATAACCGTTGGGCAGAAAGATAAAAAAGGATTTGTTCATTTTAAAAAGATAAAGGGATATTTCTTTTTTAATAAATATGATCAGAAAGAAAATACGATCAGCATGGATGGGGATCCACAGCTGACTCATTTTTCAGGCAGCTCTAATATGAAGGATGGTGAGACCCCAACAGATAAATGGCAAAAGACAGGACAGTCATGTAAGGCGACACTTTATGTTCAGGAAACAAAGGGGATTACAAAAGTGCAGATTGGAAGCGTATATAAAAGAGCAGATGGTACCTTTTATCTGGAACCAGCAGGAATGTCCTGTGTGCAGGATCTTTGTAAAACAGGAGGGGCAGGAATCGATGAAACTTTCTCCGTGGATACAGAAGATGGAAAGATGACATACGGTGTACATTTTAAAGCAGACCGCGCAGTCAAAAAGATTCAGATCATCGAAATGAACAAAGATGATGTAAAGATCAAAAAAACAGCCTGGATTTCACCAAAAATGAAACAATATCAGATGCAAAAAGACACAGCATATGTTATCATAAATGAACAACTGATCGGTATGAAAGGTCAAACGATCAACAGACAGAAGATACATTCAGCAAAGAAGAATTTCACATATGAATGGAAGCAGCTTGGAGAGAATGGAGTATTGACACCGACAGGTTTGAAATTTAAGAAGTAAAGCCAGGAGGATAATTTGGAACATGAAAGATAAAAGAGAATCGTTTAACAGCAGGTGGGGATTTATCCTCGCCTGCATTGGTTCAGCAGTCGGCATGGGAAATATATGGATGTTTTCGACAAGGGTATCTCTGTATGGAGGAGGTTCCTTTTTGATTCCATATTTTATCTTTGTCGTTGTGATCGCATTTACAGGTGTGATCGGAGAGATGAGTTTCGGACGTGCAGCAAGATCCGGACCGATCGATGCATTCGGTATGGCATGTGAGAAGAAAGGAAAGAGAAAAGTCGGAGAAGGGCTTGGAATGATTCCGGTATTAGGCTCCCTTGCAATGGCAATCGGATACACGGTTGTGATGGGGTGGATCTTAAAATATGCGGTTGGAACTTTCACGGGAGCGACACTCGCACCAAAGACAGTCGATGAATTTGGCGCAAGATTTGGAACAATGGCATCCGCTTTTGGAAATAATATCTGGCAGATTCTTGCCTTGATCTTATGTATGTGTATTTTGATCTTTGGCGTAGGGGCAGGAATCGAGAAAGCAAATAAGATTTTAATGCCAATTTTCTTCATACTGTTTGTAATCCTTGCAATTTATGTAGCATTTCAGCCGGGAGCAGCCGCTGGATATCATTATATTTTCCGAGTTGACAAGGCAGCACTGCTAGATCCAAAGACATGGATCTTTGCATTGGGACAGGCATTCTTTTCTTTATCCGTTGCAGGAAATGGAACATTGATCTATGGGTCTTATTTATCAGATGAAGAAGATATCCCGGCATCTGCAGCAAGAGTTGCATTTTTTGACACAGTCGCAGCAATGCTTGCAGCACTTGTAATCATACCAGCGATGGCAACAACCGGAGCAACACTGAATCAGGGAGGGCCAGGTCTGTTATTTATCTATCTTCCAAATCTGATCAAATCAATGCCAGGAAGTACATTGATCGCAATCATTTTCTTTGTAGCAGTTTTGTTCGCAGGAATGACATCACTGATCAATCTTTATGAAGCACCGATTGCGACAGTGCAGGAGAAACTACATGTAGGAAGAAGGACAGCCTGCGTCATCATTGCAGTGATCGGGGTGATCGTCTCTTTATTGATTCAGGGAATCGTATCTGACTGGATGGATGTCTTATCTATTTACATCTGCCCATTAGGAGCAGGTCTTGCGGGAATCATGTTCTTCTGGGTGGCTGGAAAGAAATATGTAGAAGTACAGGTGAACAAAGGAAGAGAAACGAAATTTACAAAGATGTATTATCTAATCTGCAAATACATTTATGTACCAATTTGTATTTTGGTACTGATCCTTGGAATTGCATTAGGAGGAATCGGATAATTATGCCTGGATATATATTACATTTGACTGCAGCACAGATGTTTTTGAAACAAACAAAAAAAGGTCAGGAGTTGTCTGCAAATAAGAAAGATAAAAATAATTTTTTAATTGGAAATCTAATTCCGGATACAACGAAAGATAAAGCAAAATCACATTTTAGAGATCCAAAGTATCATGGGAATATGGTAGAATATCCAGAAACTTCATGGTTTGCGAAGAAATACCATAATATTTTACACGATCCGAGTGTAATGGGATATTTATTTCATCTATATATTGACCGAAAGTTTTTCAAAGAATACATGCCAGGAATCATAGAATTTCGAGATAAAGAAGATCAGATAGAGGAAAAAATGAACAAGGTAAAATATGTGATCTTAAAAAGAACGGGACAAAAGATTTTAAAACAAGATTTCTTCTCAGAGAAATATTATTATGGTGATTATACGAAGATGAACACTTATCTGTTCAATCGTTATCATATACCCATCAGACTCGATCCAGAAGTTAATAATCCCGGAATTGAAGAAGTTTCTTATCAGGATGTAAAGAAGGTTTTAAAAGAATTAGAAGGATATCTGACAGTGCCAGAAGAGGCAGTAAAGAATGTTAAAGTATTCGATGTGGAAGATTTATTATTATTTTTAGAAAATAGCGTAGAAGAATATAACCCATGGAACTGCGAATAAGAACAGTTCCATGGGTTATATTATACTTATTTAAATTTTACAACACTGTACTGATTTATATTTAAGTTCTTGCGGTTATAAATACTTGCTTCAATTGTAGAATTTTTCTTTGGCTTTTTCACAGATACTTTATAGACAAAATTTCCAAGACATTTAGAAATTTTTCCTTTTACACAATAATCTGTATGAGGCTGACCCCAGTTTTTCTTCATTTTGTATTTGATTGTGACTTTTTTATTTTTATATTTTTTATAACTTACAACAGCAACATTCGTTTTTCTAAATTGTTTTGTTATATTTTTGCCATTGATCGTTACTTTGCTGTACGGATTCTGATATTTTTGAATGATTACTTTTCGCTGATATGTAACACCTTCTGCTTTATAGGAAATATTTACTGTACCAGTTTTTTTAGGTGTAAGATATACAGCATATTCTCCATAGGAATCTTTCTTACATGAGATAGTCGCAATTGATTTCTTAGATACTTTCAATGATGTAATTTTTGTTTCATATGAAGAGCTGACTACCACTGGACCATGTTTATATGATTTTGTTTTAGGATAGTATGCTATATAATAGTCCTCTTCCTTTACAACTTGGTTGTCTGCTTTAACACTGATTGGAGCAATGGTTACGATCGTCAGTGCTAGTAGTAGTGTGAAAAGTTGTTTGATTCTTTTTTTCATTTTGTTTTTCCTCCTGAGTTTTTATTTTATAGATGTTATAACTACTATACTTTGATTATATAATGAAAAAGTATAGGTATCAAGATGAAAATTTATACGCTGAAGGTTGAGCGGTTATAAATGAAGTAGATTTCAGTCAGAAGGGTACGATGTTTTAGAAGGTATTGGTTTGATATTAATAATTTACTAGATAGAAGCTTTAGAAACAGCATTGAAAAAATTTACCAATCGAAACATAGCATCTAATTTGTTGCTATGCTTAGTTGGATTAGCAATTAATTCATCAAATGCATTCAAATCTAAACCAACATATTTTGTAATAGAAGCTCTGGAGATATGAAATATCTCTTCCAGACTATTAACAATATTTAAAAGATAATTATCCTGATTTACCTTTTGTACATAAAGAAAACTCAAAAACTCCATTATCTTTTGACTCTCCCCAAGATCAAAAACCTCAAATTCATCAAATCTCTCACAATTAACATCAATATACTTATCCATGAAAATTCTCCTTATAGTTATAAAAGTTAGCAGTAACAAACTAAATCATATCACTATCAATATAAAAGTTCAATACAAAATATATTCCTATATAAAATAGATGACTTTCAATTTATACGCACAAAAATGACTGTCATCCAATACATAAATTAATATCCAATATCGTTTAACATACACACCCATAGTGATTTGAATAGCCTTCCGTGTATATGAGAAAAACGAAATCATAGCATAAAAGATCCAGAACCATTGAAATTTTGCGAATCAGCGACCGTTCAAAACGGCGAGCAAAATTTCTGGTCTGGATCTTTTATGCTATGATTTCGTTTTTCTCATATACATTCAAACGACTAATTCAAATTACTTATTATTATTTTTTTCAGCTTCCTGCATTTTCATAGCACGAACTTTCAAAGGAAGTCCAAACAAAGTAATAAATCCATCAGCATCATGATGATCATACATATCACCTGTTGTGAAAGAAGCTAAAGATTCATTGTATAAGCTGTATGGAGAAGTAGTTCCGGCTTTGATGATGTTACCTTTGTAAAGTTTGAATTTAACTTCACCTGTTACATACTGCTGAGTAGATGTAACGAATGCCTGGATTGCTTCGCGAAGTGGTGTGAACCATTTTCCTTCGTATACAACCTGAGCCATCTGGCTTCCAAGTTTCTTCTTAGCTTCCATTGTTTCACGGTCAAGGATTAATTCTTCTAACTGATCGTGAGCAGCCATTAAGATTGTTCCACCTGGAGTTTCATATACACCACGGGATTTCATTCCTACAACACGGTTTTCAACGATATCAACGATACCGATACCATTTTCACCACCAAGACGGTTTAATTCAGTGATGATCTCAGAAACTTTCATTTCTTTTCCGTTTAATGTCTTAGGAACACCAGCTTCAAATGTCATAGTAACTTCTGTTTCTTTATCTGGAGCGTTTTCTGGAGTTACTCCTAAAACAAGCATGTTGTTATAGTTAGGTGCCAGAGAAGGATCTTCTAATTCAAGACCTTCGTGGCTGATATGCCATAAATTACGGTCACGGCTGTAGCTGTGGCTTGCATCAAATGGAAGGTGGATTCCGTGTGCTTCACAGAATTCAATTTCATCTTCACGAGACTGCATTGTCCATACGTCTGTCATACGCCATGGAGCGATGATCTTGATGTCTGGAGCTAAAGCTTTGATACCAAGTTCAAAACGGATCTGGTCATTTCCTTTTCCTGTAGCACCGTGGCAGATAGCAACTGCGTTTTCTTTTCTTGCAATCTCAACTAATTTCTTAGCGATTGCTGGACGAGCCATAGATGTTCCAAGAAGATACTGATGTTCGTATACAGCACCTGCCTGTACGCATGGCATGATGTAGTTATCACAGAAATCATCAACGATATCTTCGATATATAATTTAGATGCTCCGGATAATTTTGCTCTTTCATCAAGTCCGTCTAATTCGTTACCCTGTCCACAGTTAACGCAGCAGCAGATAACTTCATAGTCAAATGTTTCCTTAAGCCAAGGAATCAGAGCTGTAGTATCAAGACCTCCGGAATATGCTAAAACAACTTTTTCTTTCATGAAATAAATCCTCCTAAGTGTATATTGACGGGATGTTTTCCTATTATATAGGATGTAATATTTCAAAATCAAAATCCCGCACATTCATATAAATATTTGCCTGTCTATTAATATACGTTATATTTGCATCTTTTGCAAGTTCTATTTTCGAAAATAATGAATATTTATAACATAAAAATGAATAAAATGAAAAATAAGTGCATATTTATACAAAAGTATTGCATATTTCAAAATTCGGTTGTATACTTATGAACAATGATTGAAAAAATAACCTACATTATAGAAGAGAAGGACAAGGAGATTAACATGATCAAAGCAGGAATCATTGGATCTACAGGTTACGCAGGACAGGAACTTGTAAGAATTCTTACACAGCATAAAGATGCCGAAGTCGTATGGTATGGATCCAGAAGTTATATTGACCAGAAATATTATGAAGTATTTAGAAATATGTTCCAGATCGTTGACGACAAATGTTTAGACGATAACATGGATGAACTTGCATCCAAAGTAGATGTCATCTTTACAGCGACACCACAGGGACTTTGCAGTTCTTTAGTATCAGAAGAAATCTTATCAAAAGTTAAGATCATTGACTTAAGTGCAGATTTCCGTATCAAAGATGTCAATCGTTATGAAGAATGGTATGGCATCAAACATCAGAGTCCAGAATTTATCGATGAGGCAGTTTATGGACTTTGCGAGATCAACCGTGAAGATATCAAGAATGCACGACTGATCGCTAATCCAGGATGCTATCCAACATGCTCTACATTATCTATTTACCCAATGGCAAAAGAAGGACTGATCGAGATGAACAGTGTGATCATCGATGCAAAATCAGGAACATCCGGAGCTGGACGTGGAGCTAAAGTAAATAATCTGTATTGTGAAGTAAATGAAAATATCAAAGCGTATGGAGTTGCAACACACAGACATACTCCAGAGATCGAAGATCAGTTAAGCTATGCATCCGGAGAAGAAGTATTATTAAACTTCACACCACATTTAATTCCAATGAACCGTGGAATTTTAGTGACAGCATATGCAACACTTAAGAAGGATGTAAGTTACGAAGAAGTTAAAGCAATTTACGATTCTTATTATAAAGACGAGAAGTTCGTCAGAGTTTTAGATAAAGATGTCTGCCCTGAGACAAGATGGGTAGAAGGAAGTAACTACGTTGATGTCAACTTTAAGATCGACAAACGTACAAACCGTATCATCATGATGGGTGCCATGGACAACCTTGTAAAAGGAGCAGCCGGACAGGCAGTACAGAACATGAACCTTATGTTTGGATTAAAAGAAACTGAAGGATTAGAATTAGTACCAATGTTCCCATAGAGCTTTGGTAAGGAAGGACTAGAATTATGAAGATCATCAATGCCGGAGTGACAGCTCCAAAAGGTTTCAAATGTGCAGGACTTCGTGCCGGAGTCAAACCAGGAAAGACAAACAAAGATATGGCAATGATCGTAAGTGAAGTGCCAGCAAAGATCGCAGGAACATTTACAAAGAATATCGTAAAAGCAGCCCCTGTTTTATGGGGAAAGAAGATCGTTGAAGAACAGGAAGCAGTCAGAGCCGTTGTAGTGAACACTGGAATTGCCAATGCATGTACTGGTGCACAGGGATATGAAAATGTTGTAACAGAGGCAAAAGAAGTTGCAGCCCTGTTAGATATCAAACCAGAAGAAGTTGTCGTAGGTTCCACAGGAGTTATCGGACAGCAGCTTCCAATGGATGTGATCAAAGAAGGAATCAAGAAATTAGTTCCAGAATTAAAAGCAGACAGACAAAGTGAAGAAGATGCATCATGGGCTATTCTTACAACCGATACAAAACCAAAAGAAGCAGCCGTAGAAGTAGAGATTGACGGAAAGACTGTTACAATTGCAGGTATGTGTAAAGGTTCAGGAATGATCCATCCAAACATGGGAACAATGCTTGGATTTATCACAACAGATGCAGCAATCGATAAAGCTTTATTATTAGAGCTTCAGAGAGAATTGATCGAAGATACATTTAATATGGTATCCGTTGATGGAGATACATCTACAAATGACACCGTTTTCGTATTTGCAAATGGAATGGCAGAGAACAAAGAGATCACAGAAAAAGATGCAGACTATGAAGCATTCAAAGAAGGTTTATTATATGTAAACCAGTCTCTTGCAAAACAGATCGCTGGAGATGGAGAAGGATGCACCCGTTTATTCGAAGTTCATGTAGCAGGTGCAGATTCTAAGGAAAATGCAAAGATCTTAAGTAAATCTGTTGTGACATCAAGCCTTACAAAAGCGGCAATCTACGGAAAAGATGCAAACTGGGGAAGAATCCTTTGTGCTCTTGGATATGCAGGGGTTGATTTTGATCCAGTGAAAGTTGATATCAGCTTAAAGAGTGAGGATGGTGTGATCGAGATCGTAAAAGACGGAATCGCAACAGATTATTCTGAAGACGAAGCAACGAAAGTGCTATCCGCAGATGCAGTGACAGCAGACATTGATGTACATAATGGAGAATTTGAAGCAACTGCATGGGGATGTGATCTGACACACGATTATGTAACAATCAATGCAGACTACAGATCATAAGAATAGGATTAACATAAATACAGACAGACGATAAAATAAAATGCATAAAAGCCAGACAGCTATGAAAGGAAGAGTCAATGGAACAGATGGGAAATGAAATTAACGATTTAATCGAACAGTCAAAACAGAAAGCAAAAGTATTAACAGAGGCTTTACCATATATCCGCCGTTTCAATAACAGCTACGTTGTTGTAAAATACGGTGGAAGCGCTATGAAAGACAAGAATCTTCAGAAGAGCGTGATCAGAGACGTTGCATTATTAAAATTAGTAGGTATGAAACCGATCATCGTACATGGTGGGGGAAAAGAAATCAGTAAGTGGGTTCGTATGTCAGGAAAAGAACCTGAATTTTATCATGGACTTCGTGTCACAGATAAAGAGACAATGGAAGTTGCTGAGATGGTATTATTTAAAGTTAATCAGGAACTGGTTGCCATGATGGCAGAAGTTGGAGTGAAAGCAGTAGGTCTTTCTGGAAAAGATGCAGAAATGATCCGCGTTAAGAAAAAAGAGATGCCAGGAAAAGATCTTGGATATGTTGGTGAAGTAACGAGCGTTGATACAACACTTGTTGAAGCACTGATCGAAGATGATTTTGTACCAGTTATTTCTCCAATCGGATTAGGAGATAATTACGAAGCATATAACATTAATGCTGACGATACAGCATGTGCAGTTGCAGAAGCATTAAATGCAGAGAAACTTGTATTTTTAACAGATATCGAAGGTGTTTTTGTAGATCCTGAGGATAAATCAACACTGATTTCTGAGATGGATTTAAAACAGGCAAAAGAATTTATTGACAACGGAGTTGTTGGTGGAGGAATGCTTCCAAAACTTAAAAACTGTATTGAAGCGATCGAAGGTGGAGTTTCCAGAGTCCATATCTTAGATGGACGTTTGACAAACTGTTTGTTACTGGAGTTCTTTACAGAAAAAGGTATCGGAACAGCTATCTTAAAAGAACCATTATTTGATAAACCATTGTTCAGTGAAGATGAGGAAGGATGTTAAGATGAAAACTCAGCAGGAATATATCGACCAGGGAGAACAGTATATCTTAAAGACATACAATCGTTTTCCAGTTGTATTAGAAAAAGGGGAAGGCGTTTATTTATACGATGCTGACCATAAAAAATATTTAGACTTTGGTGCAGGAATTGCCGTATTTGCATTAGGATATGGAAATGAAGCCTACAATCAGGCATTAAAAGATCAGATTGACAAGCTGATCCATACATCAAATTTATATTACAACATTCCAGCAGTAGAAGCTGCAAAGAAGATTGTTGATGCTTCAGGACTTAAGAAAGTATTCTTTACAAATAGTGGAACAGAAGCGATCGAAGGTGCATTAAAAGTTGCAAGAAAGTATGCATATAACAAAGATGATTCCAAAGATTATGAATTTATCGCTATGAATCATTCTTTCCACGGAAGAAGCCAGGGAGCTTTATCTGTTACGGGTAACAGCCATTATCAGGATGGATTCGTGCCAAAAGAATTCCGTGCCGTATTTGCAGAATTTAATAACTTAGAAGATGTTGTATCAAAGATTACAGACAAGACTTGCGGAATCATCTGTGAGGTTGTTCAGGGTGAAGGTGGTATTTTCCCTGCAGATAAGGAATTCTTAGAGGGACTTCGTAAAGTTTGTGATGAAAAAGATATTTTACTGATCTTTGATGAGATCCAGTGTGGAATGGGACGTTGTGGATCCTTATTTGCACATGATCTTTATGGAGTGAAACCAGATGTTTTAACACTTGCAAAGGCACTTGGATGTGGTGTTCCAGTTGGAGCATTTGTTGTAGGAGAAAAGGCTGATGGGGCTTTAGTTCCAGGAGATCATGGAACAACTTATGGAGGAAATCCATTTGCAACAGCAGCGATCAATGCCGTATTTGATCAGTTTGAGAAATTACAGATTCCAGAACATGCAAAAGAAATCGGAGCTTATCTGTGGGATAAGTTAGAAGAATTAAAAGACAAACATGACTGTATCACAGGACATCGTGGAATTGCATTAATGCAGGGACTCGAATTTAGTGCGGATCATCCAGTCGGAGATATCGTAAAGAAAGCATTAGAAAAGGGACTGATCTTAATTTCCGCAGGAAATAATGTCATTCGTTTCGTACCACCACTTGTGATCGAAAAAGAACATGTGGATGAAATGATTTCTATTTTAGAAGATTGTATCGCATAAGAAGATGTATAAAATAAACCTCTATGGGGAGACTATCTGTAAAAAGATAGTTTTTCATGGAGGTTTTTATGTTTGGATTTATCATTGCTCTTGTTTCGGGAGCCTTAATGAGTATTCAGGGAGTATTTAACACAGAAGTGACAAAACAAAGCAGTACATGGACGACAAGTACCTTTGTTCAGGCGACAGGATTTCTTGCATGTTTGATCGTATGGTTTGTGACGGAAAGAGAGCAAAGTTTTACGATGCTTTTAAAAGTAAGCCCAAAATATCTGCTGCTTGGAGGAATTATTGGTGCAGCGATCACATTTACTGTCATTAAGAGCGTTGCAAGTCTTGGACCAGCACAATCAGCAATGCTGATCGTTGCATCTCAAAGTGTCGTGTCGTATCTGATCGAAGTATTTGGTTTGTTTGGCGTAGAGAAAACAGGCTTTGCATGGATAAAACTTTTGGGAGTTGTTTTGTTTGTTGCAGGTTTATTAATATTTAAATGGAAATCATAAATATCTCTTGTAAAGTATTATAATTTTCGCTAAAATAGAGAATAGATTTACATGTTCCAGGCTCTTTGCATAAGACCGGGAGGTTTATGTTGTTTAGAAGAGTCCAAATAATAACCATTTTGCTGGTGGCGGTACTTACGTTTAGTGGATGTACACGCAGAAGAGATGTAACGATCGTATCGGAGCAGGAGAAGACGACAACGGCAAGGAAATCCTCATCCAACGATGTTATTTATGTCTATATCTGCGGAGAAGTAAAGCATCCAGGAGTATACAAATTTTCAAAAGATGACAGGATCGTAGCGGCGATCAAAGCATCTGGAGGACTGACATCCAAGGCATCAGCAGAGAGTATTAACCAGGCAGAGAAGATGAAAGACGGGCAGCAGATCACGATCCCGTCGAAGAAACAAGTAACGAAGAAGGAAACAACCGATGTGAACGCCGCACAATCTTCCTCTGGAAAGATTAATATCAATACTGCAAGTGTCGAGGAATTAAAGACACTTTCTGGAATTGGAGAATCGAAAGCGAATGATATTATTTCTTATCGAGAGGAACATGGCTCTTTTACAAGCCCTGAGGATATCATGAAGATTCAAGGGATCAAAGAGGGAATCTATAATAAGATCAAAGACAAGATAACAATATAATTTATAGAGGTGGAAAAATGAGGAAGGTCTTAGTTGTTGATGATGAAAAACTAATCGTGAAAGGCATCAAATTCAGTTTAGAACAAGACGAGATGCAGGTTGACTGTGCTTATGACGGAGAAGAAGCATTAGAGAAAGCAAAGGAGAATAAATATGATATTATTCTTCTCGATGTAATGCTTCCGGGACTGACTGGATTTGAAGTATGCCAGGCAATCCGTGAATTTTCCAATGTTCCGATCATTATGCTGACGGCTAAGGGAGAAGATATGGATAAGATCCTTGGATTAGAATATGGTGCGGATGATTATATTACCAAACCGTTTAATATCCTTGAGGTGAAAGCAAGGATCAAAGCAATTTTACGTCGAAGTGCACATCATGATGTGAAGGAAGAAGAATCAGCGAAAGTTGTAGAATCCAGAGGATTGAAGATCGACTGTGAAAGCCGCAGAGTTCATATCCACGGCAAAGAAGTGAATTTAACAGCCAAGGAATTTGATCTGCTTGAGTTACTGGTATTTCATCCGAATAAAGTATACAGCAGAGAAGATCTGTTGAATACTGTATGGGGATATGATTATCCGGGAGATGCAAGAACCGTCGATGTTCATATTCGAAGATTAAGAGAGAAGATTGAAGTGAATCCGGGAGTTCCGGATTATGTACATACAAAGTGGGGGGTAGGTTACTATTTTCAAGCGTAAGAAAGACCGGTTTGCCTTCTTACATAGTATGCAGTTTTTTATTTTTCTGTCAGTCTTTTTGCTTACAACACTGATATCTGTCTTTTTCAGTAAGTTTTTGAATGATGGATATCGTGAGAAAACATATGATCAGAAAGTTGATAGTGTAGCCAGCCAGTGTGCATGGCTTGGGGATCAGGTAGTTGGAGTTGATTTTCGTTTGGATGACGGCTCCAACTCTCTTTCTACCCAGATTGATGAACTTGCAGCAAGTATGAACGGCCGGATCATTGTAATCAAAAGTAATTATAAGATCATAAAAGATACACATACAGATTTTCAGTCCAGATTTTTCCTGAATCAGAATATTCTTGATATTATGGAAGGAAGCAAAGAAAGAATTGTTACGGAGAATGGAAATTATGTTGAAGTCATGGTTCCGATCACCTATAAGACAGGAAATAAAGTACAGATTCTTGGTGCAGTGATGGCCACAGTCCCTACAGAAGATATGATGGGAGCGGTCATTGAGATGGAACACAGAAGAAACATGCTTTTAGTCGCATTTATCATCTGTGGGCTGTGTGCAGCGATGGCGATCAGTTACTTCCTGACCAAGGACTTGAAGAAGATTCAGAAAGATGTTGATTTTATAGCATCTGGACATGAGGATGAGTCGATTGAAGAGACAGGATTTTTGGAGATGCGTACGATCGTGCAGCGTTTCAATGAGATTCTTGGAAGGATGCAGACGTTAGAGGAATCCAGACAGGAATTCGTATCGAACGTATCCCATGAATTGAAGACACCGATGACATCAATGAAAGTTCTTGCAGATTCTCTTGTTCAGCAGGGAGATCAGGTTCCAGCTGAATTATATCGTGAATTTATGCAGGATATTGTTGCGGAGATCGATCGTGAGAACGTTATTATTTCTGACCTGTTATCTCTGGTGAAACTGGATAAGAAAGCAGCACAGCTTCAGATCACAACAGTAAGCATCAACGAACTGTTAGAGATTATTATGAAGAGATTGAAACCGCTGGCACTACAGCGTAACATTGAACTGATCTTTGAGAGTTTCCGTCCGGTTACGGCAGAGATTGACGAAGTGAAATTATCTCTGGGACTCACGAATCTGATCGAGAATGGTATTAAGTATAACAAAGACGATGGATGGATTCGTGTCACGCTGAATGCCGATCATAAGTATTTTTATGTGAAGGTAGCAGATTCTGGAGTTGGTATTCCAGAAGACTGTCAGGATCAGGTATTTGACCGTTTCTACCGTGTAGACAAAGCAAGATCAAGAGATACCGGAGGTACTGGACTTGGACTTGCGATCACCAAGAGTGTTGTATCTCTTCATAATGGAGAGATTAAGTTATACAGTAAAGTTGGTGAAGGAACAACATTTACCTTAAGAATTCCGTTAAAATATAAAGGCTAGGAGGAGAAGATGAAGAAAAGCAAACAATCTGTTCTGATGATGCTCTGTCTGATTCTGATCCTGGCACTTACAGGATGCCGGTCAAAGAAAGAAACCAATGACCAGAGCAATCAAAAAGGAACGGCAATTTACTACACAAACAATGATGTGACCAAACTGGTATTAAAGAGAAAGAATATCAGATTGGAAGGCAACCAGATTCAGAAAGTTCAGACATTATTGAAAGAACTGCAGAAGTCACCAAAGAGTGATACGATACGTTCTGTGATCCCAAAGAGAATTGTGATCAACAGTTTTGAGGTGAACAGCAACATTGTGCAGGTTGATTTTTCTATGGGTTATAAGAGAATCGCAGAGAACAGAGATTTGATCTGCCGTGCTGGAATTGTTTACACATTGACACAGCTTAAGGGAATCAACTATGTATCGTTTACGATTTCGGGAGAACCGATGCTTGATACCGATGGAACAGCGTTGGGAGCACTTGGAAGAGACAGTTTTGTGTTTGATGAGTTGCCAATGAAATAATTTATGAAAAAAAGACCTATGGTTCTTATATTTACCGGAGTGTTATCCGGGATGGCCGTTGTATGGAATATTTTGTCCATGACAACGGCTTTTTATTTACTGGCAGGACTTTGTCTTATCGCAGGCATGCTTTGTCAAGATCGCAGATATGGATGGATCATGGCAGGGATGATCGTTGGAATTTTATTTGCTGTATTTGCCAGAATTTCAATGAATCTTGATCTTTCACAAGTCAAAGATCATGCAAATAAATACACAACAGGAACAGTGGTTGAAGTATCACAAACCACAACAGGAAAGCAGGCACTGCTTCTTAAAAATGAAGTGCTGGAAGGCAAAATTCTTCTGTATACAACAAATGATAAAAAAATAAATCTGGGAGATCGAGTATCTTTTGCAGGCAATTTAGAAATATGGGAAGATGCATCCAATCCGGGACAGTTTTCGAGCCGGCATTATTATTTTAGCAGAGGTATTTATTATCATGTCTATTCAAAAAATCTGCAGATTAAGATACATAAAAATTTGTATTTTGATCAGACGATCCTGCAGTGCAGAACATATTTAAAACAACAGCTTGCAATGCAGTATGATCAGGAGGTTTCAGATTTTTTAAATGGAATGATGCTGGGGGATAAAACAAATCTTGATGATGATATCAAAGATGATTTTAAAGAAAGCGGACTGATCCATTTGATGGCGGTGTCAGGGCTTCATATTTCTCTGGCAGGCAGAGGAATTTACCAGCTGATTCGAAAACTTTGCGGAAGTTTTGTTATAAGTTCAGGTTTTGGAATGCTGGCTGCTTTATTTTACTGCATTTTAACGGGAATGTCCGTATCGTCGCTTCGGGCAGTGATCATGCTTTTGATATACTTCCTGTCGCAGATTTTTGGAGAACATTATGATCTGTTATCATCGGCATCTTTTGCAGGAATCATTTTGCTTCTTGGATGTCCTTACAGAGTTTACGATACAGGTTTCTTGTATTCATTTACCGCAGTTTTTGTGATCGGAGTTTATCAACGAATCAAACCAGCAATAAGGGGAAGATTTGCAAAGATCAGAGAGTCTATGATGTTTTGTGCAGCGATTCAGGCAGGAATGTTTCCGGTCATGATTTATTTTCAGTATGAAGCGCCGATTCTTGCATTTTTGGCAAATGTGGCAGCAGTACCGCTGGCATCGACAGCATTTACGATGGCATTTGTTTTGATCGTTCTTCCTCATACGATCTTTCATGATCTGATTTCACAAATGATCTCTCTTGTTTTATGGATTTCCAGCCGATCCTATGGCATGCTTACGATCGGCTATGTGCCGTTTTTCTGGGTTATTCTGTTTTATGGGATCGTATGGCTGTGTATAGATCAAAGAAACAAGATACGTTTTTCAATCAGGATCAGTTTGATCTATATGGGAATATTCATGCTTACAGTTATACCAATGTTTCGAAGACAAACGATCACATTTCTTGATGTCGGACAGGGAGACTGTTTTATCGCTGATACCAGCGCAGGCCTGATCGTATCTGATGGCGGGAGCAGCAGTGTGGATCAGGTTGGAAAATATCGAATACTTCCATATATAAAATATCTGGGATATCAGAAGATCAGGGCAGCAGTTTTAAGCCATATGGATGAGGATCATTATTCAGGGATACTGGAACTTATTAAGATGGGACGAGTTGAATATCTTGGACTGCCGGAGGTAGAAAAGGATACAGCTATGGAAAAGCTTATCAAGGCGGCAGAACAAAATAATACGAAGATTTTTTATCTGTCCAGAGGAAGAATGATCCGGACAAGAGATACCTGTCTGGAAATTTTGCATCCGCAAAAAAACAGTAATATGGAGAAAAATGCTGCATCGTTGGTAATGCAGGGCAAAGTGCTTGGATATCAGATGCTTCTTACGGGAGATGTAGAAAAAGAAGGGGAAGAACAGCTTCTCGGGGAAGGATTAAAACAGACAGAGATATTAAAGGCAGCACACCACGGTTCTAAGAATTCTACAAGCAGTGAGTTTTTGCAAAAAGTACAGCCAGAACAGACGATCATATCCTGTGGACAAAATAACAGGTATGGACATCCACATAAGGAAACGATCCACAGATTAAAAAACTGTCATACGAAAATACTGAGAACGGACAAAAAGGGCGCCATCATTTTTCAAAAGAAAAGAGACGGTTGAAAATCCACCCAAAACAGGGTATACTATCAAAAGCCAGAGAAAGAGATGCAAAGAATATGAAGAAAATATTAGAAGATATCAAGACAAATACATATGAGCGTTTTTATCTGTTTTACGGAGAAGAAAAATACATGATCGCCCAGATGAAGAATCAGTTAAAGAAAGCATTGGTATCCGAAGATGATACGATGAATTATTCCTATTTTGAAGGGAAGAAGGCGGATTCAGTGGAGATTGTGGAACTTGTGAAGACACTTCCTTTTTTCAGTGACCACAGATTCATTATTCTGGATGAGACAGGACTTGGAAAGAAAAGCGATGATTCGTTTATAGAAGGATTAAAAGAAGCTTCAGATACAAGTGTTCTTCTTTTTATTGAAGACAGCGTTGACAAACGTTCAAAGATCTATAAATTCCTTTCAAAGGAGGGACATGCAGTATGTTTCGAACCAGCTGGAGATAAAGAATTATCCAGATGGCTGATGTCGCTTCTTAAGAAGGAAGGAAAACAGATGTCGACTTCCACGATGCGCAGTTTCCAGTATCGGTGCGGATCAGACATGTATACATTGAAAAATGAACTGGAAAAGCTCATTTCCTATGTTGGAGAGAGGGAAGAGATCACGATCCGTGACCTGGAACAGCTGACATCATCACAGACGACAAACCAGATCTTTGTAATGCTTGAGGCGATTGCAAGAAAACAGAGAGAAAAAGTACTGACATTGTACTATGATCTTATTGAGTTAAAGGAGTCGCCATTTGGAATTCTTGCATTGCTGGTAAGACAGTGCAATCAATTGCTGCAGGCGAAGGATTTGGACAGACTTGGAAAGAATAACGGAATGATCGCAAAGCAGATGAAAGTACCTGCATTTGTTGCAGGGAAACTAAAGGATCAGGCAAAGATGTTTTCGATGGAAACGCTGCGTGATATGATCGAAGCATGTGCAAAGACAGATGAAGCGATCAAGAGCGGAAAGATCAGTGACAGGGTTGGAGTAGAACTGTTGTTGATTCAGTTCAGCCAGAAGTAAAATATAAGTCAAAAGGGATAACCAGACGGAAGATGGTTATCCCTTTTTTTCTTGCATAGATTATAAAAATACAAACAAAAAAGAAGCCTGACGGTGGCTTCTTATCTGTGGGTTAATTATATTTATATTCGATTCTTAATATCTAAAATTAAGCAATAGCGTTAACAGCTTTAGATAAACGAGCGATCTTTCTAGAAGCTGTGTTCTTGTGGAAGATTCCTTTAGAAGTAGCTTTGTCGATCTCAGAAATGCAAGCTGTTAAAGCTTCAGAAGCTGCTGCTTTATCGTTAGCTGCGATAGCTGCTTCTACTTTCTTGATATATGTTTTAACTTTAGTTTTGATTGCTTTATTTCTTTCTGTTTTTGTGTTGATAACTTTGATTCTTTTTTTTGCTGATTTAATATTTGCCAAAGTGGGCACCTCCAATATAATAACTTAAATTTCTTTCTTTTCTTGAATCTTGTCTATAGCGAGACACGGTAGCTATACACAAAACATACTGTTATATCTTATAGAAAATGACCTCGTTTGTCAATAACTTTGGCAAAAAAATGTAATATTTTTTTAAAAACAATCGCATACTACACGAAAAGGAGGAAAAATCTATGCAAAATCGTACGGATCTCGCGTTAGAGTTAAAAGAAGAGAAAAATATTGGGTCTGCTGAGTCTGGGATTATAGTGAAAACAAGGATAGATACAGCAAACCATATCAAAGAAACAAAGATTCTTATCCAAAATAAAAAAGGAGAACGCTCGCTTGGAAAGCCGAAAGGAAGTTATATTACGATCGAAGCAGGAGATCTGTCTTCCAATGACGGGAGTTTTCATAAAGAAATGAGTGAAGCTTTATTCTTGAATTTAAGACAGCTGCTTGGGAGGAGAAAAAAGATACTGATCGCAGGGCTTGGGAATGCCAATGTGACAGCTGACTCGCTGGGACCCAAAGTCGTGAATAATCTTTGTATTACAAGACATCTCCAAAAAGAAGGTATCGGAAAATATCAGTTTGAGTTAAGCGCGATCGCACCGGGTGTGATGGCACAGACAGGGATCGAAACAAGTGAGATTTTAGAGTCTCTTGCGGCAAAGATCAAACCAGATGTCCTGATCGCAATTGATGCACTGGCGGCGAGAAGCTCCAGCAGATTAAATAAGACGATTCAGATCAGCGATACAGGGATTGCACCGGGATCAGGTGTTGGAAACCATAGAAATGAGATTACAGAGCATACGATCGGTGTACCGGTATTTGCAATCGGTGTGCCAACAGTTATTTCTGTGCCGGCGATCATACATGATCTTTTCGGAGAACAGCCGGTTGAAAATGGATACGAAAATATCGATGAGGAATTTATTTCCATGCATGTAACACCAAAAAATATCGATGAATCAATGAAAAGGATCAGTTATACCATATCAGAGGGTATCAATCATTTGTTGCATAATTAAAAATTCCATGAATACAATGAGTGTATGGAGAAAAAGAAGAGATGGATCATACAGATAGTAATTTTTATATGTTTTATAATGTTAGGCAGACAGATCATAGGTTCAAAAGCAATGATCTCAGAAATGATTGATGGATATTACCAAGGTGTCTTTGGGGGATTTTGTCCAGTGCTTTTAAAGAAAGAAGAAACAATAAAAGAAACCATACTTTCTGATATGATTCGTATATATTATCGGGAGGCTGTACCATTTTTACAATATCGGACAGACTATAAAGACAAAAAAGGACAAGATCTTGTACAGGAAGACTATTACCATTTTCAAGACGATGAGACGACGGATGAAGTTGCCCAGGAGGTGAAAAAAGAAGCAAAAATATTTCATGCAAAAAAATGGGAAAATCCAAAGTATTTAAGAAAGTATATTTATCAGATCGACAGTACAACGATGGCGATGGATGGTGAGCTGAATGGAAAAGTTTTGCTTAATATGGATCTTAAATTAAAAAAGTCCGAAAAACCACAGATCTTGATTTATCATACCCATGGGAGTGAGACATACAGAGGCAGCAAAAAAGGCAAAAAATCAGATACCGTGATCGGTGTTGGGGATGTTTTGGTAAAGAATCTGCGAAAGAAAAATAGTGCAGTGATCCATGACCGTAATATTTATGATGTGAAAAATGGAAAAGAAGAAAGATCAAAAGCTTATAACTATGCGGCAAATGCGATAGAAGATCATTTAAAAAAATACCCGTCCATAAAAGTAGTGATCGATCTGCACCGAGACGGGGTCAGTGAACAGACGAAACTTGTCACAACACAAAAAGGCCGGCGGATGGCACAGATCATGTTTTTTAATGGAATGAGCCGTACGGCATCCAATGGAGATATCAAATATCTGAGAAATCCAAACAAGCAGATGAATTTAGCCTTCAGCCTTCAGCTTCAGGCGCAGGCTGCAAAGAAATATCCGGGATTTACCAGAAAGATTTATATGAAAGGATATCGTTATAATCTGCATTACAGAGGAAGGAGTCTGTTAGTGGAAGTCGGTGCACAAAATAATACGCTGTCGCAGGCAAAAGCATCCATGAGTTTACTTGCTGAATTATTAAGCGATGTGTTATACTAAAATGGAGTGTCTGAAAAGACATATGTACTTGAAATATAATTAGGAGGAACTTATGGCAATAGATCAGAGTAAAATACGAAATTTTTGCATTATCGCACATATAGATCATGGAAAATCAACATTAGCAGACAGAATCATCCAGATGACAGGAACGTTAACTGACAGAGAGATGCAGGAACAGGTTCTTGATAACATGGATCTTGAGAGAGAACGTGGAATTACGATCAAATCTCAGGCAGTGCGAATTGTATATAAAGCAGATGATGGGGAAGAGTATATCTTTAACCTTATCGATACGCCGGGACATGTCGATTTTAACTATGAGGTTTCAAGAAGTCTTGCAGCCTGTGAAGGAGCGATCCTTGTTGTCGATGCTGCACAGGGAATCGAAGCCCAGACATTGGCGAATGTATATCTTGCGATCGATCATGATCTGGAAGTTATGCCAGTGATCAATAAGATCGATCTTCCAAGTGCAGATCCGGAACGCGTGAAAGCAGAGATTGAAGATGTGATCGGAATTGATGCGGAAGATGCACCACAGATTTCAGCAAAGAGCGGACTTAATGTAGAACAGGTGTTAAAACAGATCGTAGAGAAGATTCCAGCACCACAGGGAGATAAGGATGCACCGCTTCAGGGACTGATCTTTGACAGTATGTATGATGCATACAAAGGAGTTATCATCTTTACAAGGATCAAAGAAGGTACGATCAAAGTCGGAACAAAGATGAAGATGATGGCAACTGGGGAAAGCGCAGAAGTAGTGGAAGTTGGAACATTTGGGGCAGGAAGATTCAATCCATGTGATGAATTAACTGCTGGAATGGTTGGATATGTCACAGCCAGTCTTAAGAATGTTCAGGGAACAAGAGTCGGTGATACGATCACAGATGCGGACAATCCATGTGCAGAGCCGCTTCCTGGATACAAGAAAGTAAATCCAATGGTTTACTGTGGATTGTATCCAACAGATGGAGCCAAATATCCAGACTTAAGAGACGCATTAGAAAAACTTCAGTTAAATGATGCAGCACTCCAGTTTGAAGCAGAGACATCCGTTGCATTAGGATTCGGATTCCGCTGTGGATTCCTTGGATTATTACATTTAGAGATCATTCAGGAACGTTTAGAGAGAGAATATAACCTGGATCTTGTAACAACAGCCCCAGGTGTTATTTATCGTGTATACAAGACAGATGGAACAATGATCGAACTGACCAATCCATCCAATCTTCCAGATCCATCAGAGATCGATCACATGGAAGAACCGATCGTGACTGCGGAGATCATGGTAACATCAGAATTTGTCGGAGCGATCATGGGATTATGCCAGGAGAGACGAGGCGTGTATCTTGGAATGGAATATATGGAAGAGACAAGAGCATTACTTCGTTATGAACTTCCATTAAATGAGATCATTTATGATTTCTTCGATGCATTAAAATCACGTTCGAGAGGATATGCATCCTTAGATTATGAGATGAAAGGATATCAGACATCAAAACTTGTGAAATTAGATATCCTGATCAACAAAGAAGAAGTCGATGCACTTTCATTTATTGTACATGAAGATACAGCATATGAGCGTGGACGCAAGATGTGTTCAAAATTAAAAGAAGAGATTCCAAGACATATGTTTGAGATTCCAATTCAGGCAGCGATCGGAAGCAAAGTTATTGCAAGAGAGACCGTCAAAGCGATGAGAAAAGACGTTCTGGCAAAATGTTATGGTGGAGATATCTCTCGTAAGAGAAAACTGTTAGAGAAACAGAAGAAAGGAAAGAAACGAATGCGCCAGGTAGGAAACGTTGAGATTCCACAGGAAGCATTCATGAGTGTTCTGAAATTAGATGAAGACTAAAAAGATCGAACTTTACATTCATATACCATTTTGCAAAAGCAAATGCCGATACTGTGATTTCTGTTCTTTTCGTGCAGAAGATACGGTGATCGATGATTATATAACGAAATTAAAAGAAGAACTGATTTTCTGGGGAAAGAAACTTACAAGAGAAGAAGTGGTGACTGTTTTTATCGGAGGCGGTACACCATCTTATCTGAAAGAACAGTATATCAAAGAAATTTGTAATATTATCTTTCAGTATTTCAAAGTCAGTGAGAATGCAGAGATCACGATTGAGGCGAATCCCGGAACGGTAGATTTAAAGAAGCTTTGTACATACAGAGAAAGCGGGATTAACAGGATCAGTTTTGGATTACAGTCAACGATTCAGGAAGAACTTCAATATCTTGGAAGGATTCATACCTATGAACAGTTTTTGCAATGTTACAATTGGGCGAGAGAGGCTGGATTTTGTAATATCAGTGTCGATCTTATGAGCGCGATTCCGAAGCAGACGATTGATTCCTATGAGAAGAACTTAAGAACGATCGCAGAACTTTCACCGGAACATATCTCAGCTTACAGCTTGATCATAGAAGAGGGAACACCTTTTTATGAAGATGAGAATTTAGAAGCACTTTTGCCGTCAGAAGAAGATGAAGTGCGGATGTATCAGATGACAGCACAGATTCTCAAGGAATATGGGTATGAACAGTATGAGATTTCAAACTATGCCAAAAATGGTTTTGAAAGCAGACATAATTTAGGTTACTGGTCACATATTCCGTATCTTGGTGCAGGGCTGAATGCATCATCTTATATGGATGAGAGGCGTTTTGAGAATCCAGCGGATATGAAGCAATATTTAAAGATAACATCGTTTGACGAAGCATATAGGCAGGCACAGCCATTGTCGGTTCATGAACAGATGGAAGAATTTATGTTCCTTGGATTAAGGAAGATCAAAGGTGTCTCAAAGAGAGAATTTAAAAAACGTTTTGGTTGTTCCATGGCTTCTGTTTATGAGAAACCTCTAAAAGAAGCCATAGAACAAGACCTTATCAAAGAACAGGAAGATCAGATCTGTCTGACACCGAGAGGAATTCTTGTCAGCAATCAGGTGTTATGTGAATTTTTGTTTGATGAAGAATAACGTGATAATTTTATAAATCCATCAATTTTTTTAAATTGATCCTCCCCCAGCCCTGATGGTGTCTGGGGGTTTTTAATTTGTCACAGTTTTTCCGAAGTTTCATTTTCACATCTTTATTTGTATAAAATGGATATTTCTCAAGTAAAAGGGCGAGAGAACCAGATACAACGGGTGTTGCCATGGAAGTACCGCTTTTTAACGTATAGCGGTGGTTAAGAGCACAGGAAAAAATATTAGTTCCAGGAGCAACAACGTCAGGCTTCATGACACAAGATGAGGTCGGCCCACGGCCGGAATACTGAACTTTAAAACTGCGCTGTCCGATCATTGGAGAGGCATCATCACTTGATCCGACGGTAATGATCTTCGGACTATTTCCTGGAATGGAAATACTGTGAGGTTTTGGTCCGTGATTTCCTCCAGCAATACATACGATCAGTCCGTCATCCCATAGTGTGTTAACATGTTTTAACAATTCTTTGGAAGAAGGACTTTCTTCTGGAGCCGGGCTTCCGATCGAAATATTGACGATGCGGATATTATAAGAATCGTGATGTTTATGAATCCAGTCCAGTCCTTTTAAAAACGCACTCTGAACCCCATTTCCTGAAGCATCCAATACTTTTAATGCCACAATATGAGATTTTGGAGCGATGCCAAGATAATCAGAATCAAGGATCGCAGAAGAAGCAGCAATTCCTGTAATATGAGTTCCATGTCCGTTATCATCATAACTAAAAGATCGATATTGTATGAAATCTATGAATTCAGCAATACGGCTGGAATGTGGAGCGAAATCTTTATGAGGAAAAAGTCCGGTATCAAGATAAGCAATGCCGATGCCTTCTCCTAAGAAGCCATGCTGGTGTGCAAGATCAGCATGAATCTGCTTTGAAACAGAAGTAACCATAACAAAAATCCTTTCTGTCTTTACTGTTAGAATACGCACAACACATACATAAGGAAACAAAAAAAGACCCGTAAAAACGAGTCTTTTGCATATATAGCTTTAAATATAAAAAATTAGTTAAATCCGATAAACTTGCGGGCTGCCTTGTACATACCAATTGTAGCTTTTCTTCCAACATATCCAGGAAGATTGACAGCGCAGCTTGTGATGTTGTGACGGATCTTACGGTATAATCTCTTATCTTTGCCGTATAAGTATTTCCATAATTCTTTTCTCATTTTTAAGTGTTCTTTCGTTCCGGATTTTACTGCGATCACGGAAGAAATACACATGATAATGGAAAGATAATGTCTCATATAGCGTTCTAATGGTTTGCTTACGAGATTAAACTGTGCCATATAATCGATCATGATGTAAGTAACTTTAAACTGCTGGTCGATACGTTTGATCATATTTGCCTCATTTACAGACTGGTCATCACGTCCGATAAAATAGCGGTAGAAGTTTACATCAAGATAATACATTGTCTTTACATATGGCAATGGTTTAAATACATAAATGTTATCAACATAAAATGTATGCTCTGGAAGCTCTAACTGGCATTCATGAAGCAGAGCTGTACGGTAGATAACAGAATGCATTAGAATATACTGACTGACAGGAAAACGTCCGACATCATCCCAGCAAAAGATTTTGTCTTTTGGGATTGCATGACGGTAGTGGATCACTGTCTTTTTCTTGACACCCTGTTTTTCATACACGTAATTGGAAAGCAGCATATCAAGAACTGTTCCCTGGTTGTAGAAATTAGAGAGTGTGTCAAGAATCTCTCCATAGGCATATTCATTTACCCAGTCATCACTGTCGACAACTTTTAAATAAATTCCCTTTGCATTTTTGATTCCTGTATTGACGGCACCACCATGTCCTTTATTCTCCTGATGGATGGCACGACAGATACCAGGATATTTTTTTTCATATTCATCAGCGATGGCAGCTGTATTGTCGGAAGAACCATCATTGACGATAAGAATCTCAATCTGATCTCCTCCTGGTAACAATGTATCAATACAGTGTCTCATATATTCCTGAGAGTTGTAACAAGGTACAACAAAGGATATTAATTTCATAAAAACCTCCTGTTTAAAATACGGTTAACATTTTTATTATATATGTTTTTTGGTAAATTAGCAAAGAGTTTCCCATTCTTCATAGAGTTCTTCCAAAGAAGAAGTGATCTCTGCCTGTTTGTTGCTAAGTTCCATTAATTTTGCAGAATCAGAAGCGTTTTCAGGTAAAGACATAGCTTCGGAAAGTTCTTCCTGCTTTGTTTCAAGGTCGGTGATCATATCTTCAACCTTTTTTAGGCGGTTCTCACGTTTTCTTTGTTTTGCCTGTTCCTCTTTTTGCTGTTTCCAGTCAAGTTTTGCTTCTGTATCAACAGAGACAGCAGCAGTCAAAGCATTACTTAGTGCTGCCTTTTCTTTATCTTTCTGTGTAATATAATCCTGATAATTTCCAGAATATGAAGTTAATCCGTGGTCAGAAATTTCCAGAATTCGTGTCGCTGTTTTGTTAATGAAATAACGGTCATGTGAAACGTAAAGAATCGTTCCAGTGTAGGCATTCATTGCTGATTCCAGGATTTCCTTTGACTGAATATCCAAATGGTTCGTCGGCTCATCAAGAATCAGGAAGTTTGCATGAGAAAGCATTAATTTTGCAAGGGAAACCCGGCCTTTTTCTCCACCGCTTAAAGAGGAGATCGGACGGAATACATCTTCCCCGTAAAATAAAAATGCTGCCAGTGTATTACGGATCTTTGTATTATTAAGATCAGGATAAGCATCAGAAATCTCATCAAAGATGGTCTTGGAATCATCTAGGTTATCCTGCGCCTGATCGTAGTAACCGATAGAAACACCCGCACCAAGAGTGATCGTTCCTCCGTTATTGCTAATCTTTTTGCAAATGATCTTTAATAAGGTTGTCTTTCCAGTTCCGTTTGGTCCGATCAGGGCAACGCGTTCCGCACGAAAGATATCTGCGCTGAGTCCTTCAAATAAAGGCTTGCTTCCAAACGATTTTGAGACATCTTTTAATGTAAGAACGTCATTTCCGCTGACGACTTCTGGTTCAATGCTAAGACGCATGTCTGCATTGTATTCGGTTGGTTTTTCTAAAACTTCAATCTTATTTAAAGCTTTTTCACGGCTTTCTGCACGTTTGATCGATTTCTCGCGGTTAAACTGCTTTAATTTTTTGATAACTTCCTTCTGGTGTTTGATCTCCTGCTGCTGGTTTTTATACTCTTTTAGACGGATTGCTTTGATCTGGTCGCGTTTCTCAATAAAAGTAGTATAATTTCCATCAAATAGCATGGAATGTCCCTGATCGATCTCCATAACTTTATTGACAATTTTGTCAAGAAAATAACGGTCATGGGATACGATGATCACGGCACCTTTATAATGAGATAAATAATTTTCAAGCCATCTTATGGAATCGACATCCAAATGGTTTGTCGGCTCATCAAGAAGCAGGATGTCTGGATTCTTAAGAAGAAGTTTACCAAGAGCAACACGGGTTCTCTGTCCTCCAGATAAGGTATTGATTTCTTTTGAAAAATCTTCTTCAGCAAATCCAAGTCCTTTGAGGATTCCTGTGATTTCGCTTTTGTAAGCAAATCCATTTAACTGTTCAAATTTGTGGGTTGCATTTGTATATTGGTTCATTTTCTGTTCCAGTGCATCACCGGTCAGGTGTTTCATTTCCTGCTCATAAGTACGCATCTGTTCATCTAGTTCAATGACTTCTTTTTTGACAGAGAGAAGTTCATCAAAGATCGTATGATGAAATGTATGATCCTGATGCTGTGCAAGATAGCCGATACTGGCATCTTTTTTTAGGGAGATTTCTCCATCATCACTCGAAAGCTCTCCGATCAGTATTTTTAAAAGTGTCGATTTTCCGGCACCGTTATATCCGATGATTGCCAGCCGGTCGTTTTCATTTAAGTGAAATGAGATGTTCTGCAAGACAGGTTTTTCGACAAAAGTTTTGCAGATATTCTGGCATGATAATATCATTAAGATACCCCTTTCCAATTTTTTATTGACGTTATTTTTCAGAATACCATATTTTTTGAGAAAATGAAATAATTTCAGGACAGAAAGATTGACAGTTATTAGACAATCTTATATAATTATAAACAAAATAAAAGATTTTGGAGGAATAAAATGGCAAACTCAGATAAGAATATTTCCTCAGCAGTTATCAAGCGCCTTCCAAGATATTTCCGATATCTTGGTGCATTAAAGGCAAGGAATATTACAAGAATATCTTCAAAAGAATTAAGTGAACAGATGATGGTAACAGCATCTCAGATTCGTCAGGATCTTAACAACTTCGGCGGATTTGGGCAGCAGGGATACGGATATAATGTAGATAATTTATATACAGAGATTGGCAAGATTTTAGGACTTGACAAGAGAAATGACATGATCATTGTAGGAGCAGGTAACCTTGGACAGGCACTTGCCAACTATCAGTCTTTTAATGAAGACTATGGATACAAAGTTATGGCATTATTTGATGTCAATCCAAAACTGATCGGAATTTCTGTCCGTGGAGTGAAAGTTCTTGATACAGATGAACTTGAGAACTTTATTAAGACACACGGCATCAAGATCGCTGCACTGACGATACCGAAAGATCAGGCACCAGCGATCGCCAAGAAGATGGCAGAATGGGGAATCAAAGGATTCTGGAATTTTGCACCGATCGATCTTCACCTGCCGGATAATGTTACGGTAGAGAATGTCCATCTGGCAGAGAGTCTGATGACATTAACATATAATGTTCACAACAGAGAAGAACAGGAACATGAATAATAGACACAACAGGTAATAGATGAGATGATTGCTGGAATAGGAACAGATCTCGTAGAGATAGGCAGAGTAGAAGAGATGCTTCAAAGAGGAAGTCGTCTTACAAGAATTTTTACGACAACTGAATTAGCGTGTGCAAAAGACAATGCTGCGACTTTAGCTGGCAATTTTGCTGTAAAAGAAGCCGTTTCCAAAGTATTTGGAACCGGCTTTTTCGGTATGGAACCATATGAGATCGAAGTATTAAGAGATAAGCTAGGAGCACCATATGTGAAATTATATGGGAATGCCAGACAACTTGCGAAGAATAAGAAGATCACAAAGATTCATGTATCGATCACCAATACAAAGGAATTTGCACAGGCATTTGCGATAGGAGAATGCGTATGAAATATGTATTAAAGAATCAGGAAATGCAGACGGTTGATTATGAAACGATCCATGGAATAGGAATTCCGGGGCTTGTGTTGATGGAGAGAGCATCAAAAGCGGTTGCAGACTGTGCAGCACAGATGATCGATCATTCCAAGAGGATTCTGGTAATTTCAGGAATTGGCAATAATGGAGGAGATGCTCTTGCCTGCACAAGAATTTTGCTGGAACAGGACTATCTGGTAGATTATATGATCGTTGGCAATTTGGAAAAAGCTTCAGACGATCTGAAATTACAGCTTCAGATTCTCAAAAATCTTGGATATTTTCCATTAGAGGATGCAAATTTTCATGAATATGATCTTTTGATCGAAGGGATTTTTGGAGTTGGGCTTTCCAGAGAAGTTGGCGGTGTTTACAAAGAAATGATTGAGCGTATCAATGCGTGTGGCAAACCTGTGATTGCGATCGATATTCCATCTGGAATCAGTGGGGATAGCGGAAAAGTTCTTGGATGTGCTGTTCATGCAGCAATAACGGTCACATTTGGCAGTTATAAAAGAGGCCATTTACTATATCCAGGACGTGAATACTGCGGGGATACCAAACTTGTATCTATTGGATTTCACAACCAGATGATCAAAAAATATGCAACAGGATACACATTGGAAGCAGATGATCATTTAATGCCGGAAAGAAAAGCATACTCCAACAAGGGAAGTTATGGAAAGGTTCTGATCATTGCTGGAAATGAAACAATGTCAGGAGCAGCATGTTTTGCAGCAGAAGCGGCACTTCGGATGGGAGCAGGTCTTGTAAAGGTGCTTTCAGATATACAGAATCGTCCAGTTTTACAGACAAAACTTCCAGAAATCTTATTTGGAGAACGAAAAGATTTAAAAGAATCCCTGAATTGGTGTGACTGCATCTTATTTGGACCGGGAGTCGGAGTCAGTGAAGAGACAAAAGAAATGCTGGAGATGATTCTTGATAAAGGAACAAAACCATTAGTTATTGATGCAGATGGATTAAATACGATCAGCAGATATGATATGGAAATCAATTATCCACATGGATTGATCCTGACACCGCATCTGATGGAAGCGGCAAGACTGATGTCATGTGACATTGCGCAAATGAAAGAAGATTTATGCCAGAATGCATATGATCTAGCAGAAAAATATCATTGCATCGCAGTTTTAAAAGATGCAGCAACCATCGTTGCACAAGAAGGTGATTTGGTGTATATTAATCAAAGCGGAAATGATGGAATGGCAACCGGAGGAAGTGGAGATGTTCTTGCCGGAATGATCACAGGCCTTCTAGGAGGCGGATTATCTGTTCATGAGGCAGCAGTTCATGGAGTTTATCTTCACGGTCTTGCAGGAGATCATGCAAGACGTGATCTGGGTGCTTACAGCATGATCGCGTCAGATATTATCACTCATATAAAGGACGTTACAGGAGGAAGCTATGAATCAGTACTATAGAGTGCATGCAGTCATTGATCTGGATGCAATCTGTCATAATATACAGGAAGTAAAACGTGTCGTTGGAGAAGGTGTCAAGGTAATGCCAGTCATTAAGGCTGACGGATACGGACACGGAGCAGTTCCGATCGCAAAAGAATTAAATAAAATCGGGGTTGATGCATTTGCAGTTGCGATTCTTGAAGAAGGAATCACACTTCGAAATAATGGAATCAAAAAGCCGATCCTGATTCTTGGATACACGTCAGAATATCAGTACAGCTCATTGATTCAGTATGAGATTGAGCCAACTGTATTTTGCTATGACATGGCAGAATCATTATCTAAAATTGCACAGGCACTTGGTAAAGTTGCCAAAATTCATATCAAACTTGATACAGGAATGAATCGCATCGGATTTAAACCAACAAAAGAATCCGTGGAGATCGTAGAGAAGATTTCCAAATTACCAAATATCAAGATTGAAGGAATCTTTACTCATTTTGCATGTGCAGATGAGGCAGATAAGACATCTGCATATGAACAGGAACGTAAATATGACCAGTTTATCCAGTGGTTAGAAGAAAAAGATATTTATATTCCAATCAAACATGTGTCAAACAGTGCATCTATTATTGATCTAGATGGATTTAGAAAAGACATGGTAAGATCAGGAATCATCACTTACGGATTATATCCATCGGAAGAAGTATCAAAGGATGTATTAGATTTAAAACCTGCTATGGAATTAAAGACACATATTGTATACATTAAAGAAGTAGAAGCGGGAGAAGGAATTAGTTATAATCATACTTATGTCACTGACAAGAAGACAAAGATCGCAACGATCCCGGTTGGATATGCAGATGGATATCCAAGAGCGCTTTCTTCGAAAGGAAGGGTTCTGATCCGTGGACAGTATGCTCCGATCATCGGAAGAATCTGTATGGATCAGTTTATGGTTGATGTCACAGATATTGAAGGCGTTTCTGTGATGGATGAAGTAACTTTAGTTGGACATGATGGCAATAAGATGTTAACCGTGGAAGAAGTTGCGAACCTTGCAGGATCATTTAATTATGAATTTGTCTGCGGAATCGGAAAAAGAGTTCCGCGTGTTTATATCCGCAATCAGGAGATAAAAGAAGCCGAAGATTATGAAAAATAGGGAATTCTTTGAATACTTTTGAAAGAATTGTAAATACTCTTCATACAATATTTAAAAAGAAATGGAGAGTGTTTATGCTTATGGTAATTAAGCGAGGAGATATATTTTACGCAGATTTAAGGCCGGTTGTCGGTTCAGAACAAGGTGGTATCCGCCCAGTGATCGTTCTGCAAAATGATGCGGGCAATAAGTATAGTCCGACGATCATCTGTGCAGCGATCACGAGTAAGATGAACAAGGCAAAATTGCCGACACATGTACCGATTGACTGTCACAGATGCGAATTAGAAAAAGATTCCGTGATCTTATTAGAACAGATTCGGACAATTGATAAAAGCCGTTTAAGAGAAAAAGTATGTCATTTAAATTGTACGTTCCTAAAACAGGTGGATCATGCATTAAAGATCAGTTTAAGCCTTGATACATAGCAGGAACGGCACGATATTGACCTTTTTTCTTAGAAATGATATATTTAGTCTATATAGTCTTAATTTCTAGAAGATAAAGGAGAAAGAAATGGAAGGATTTACTCCCTCGGTACTTGTGATGATCATTTTAGCAGTTATCGTTGGATTTGCGGCTGGATATTTTCTTATGAAACAAAGAGAGAATATCAAAGAAGCAAAGAAGAAACTGCATACATCAGAACAGGAATATGAAGAGGATGAAGACAATGAATATGAAGAAGAAATCATGAACATTGTCAACGA
>CAJMOO010000010.1 GCA_905215045.1 uncultured bacterium
ATCCTTTAATTCTGCATAAAAATATGTTCACCTTGGATTACTTCATATTTTATTAATTCAGTACTATCTAAATCTTCTTTTGTCATATCGACTGCACTGATCTGGTGATTATCATATGTTGTGTAATAGTAAATTCCTTTTTGTGCATTACAGCAAGATGTATACAATGTAATCTCATATTTACCATTCACATCACAACATCCTCTTTGTTGATCTACAGAACCAAGGATATGGAAAAACTGACTGACACTTTCTGATTCGGAATTACCAGATACAGAATGTAATTTGGTAAATGCGACTTTCGCAAAACGAGAGGATGATGACAGATCACCTGGAAGACCGATTGCACCCATTCCACGACTATATGCATTCAGCTCAATATCTTTTGCAAATAAGTTCTCTGGCTGTTTTGGTGATAGTCCCATATATTGGTTTAATAAAAACATCTGAATATTAAATGGAGGATTATTAGTAAGAACTCCCACTTTGTTCTCATAAACATGCATTCCATCTTCCATTGCCTCTACTGTGATCGCTCCTGTTTTATCAGCAATGATCCAGTGAAGCTGTGCTACTGGAAACTGTTCGCTATATGGCGTATTTGTAAGATTCATCTCACTTAAGGCTTTTTTTGCCTCATCAAGAGTTGCACAAGTTCCAAGAATCCATGGAATAAACTCAAACTGGGCAATATTTTCTTTTCCTTCTTCTACATCATAATAAGAAGCATTTCCAACAAAATTAAGACCTGCCATTGCTAATCCTTTTTCGTTAAATGCATCATAGTATAATGGATCATTTCCAACGACATGTGCCATTCCGATCATTGCATAATGGCTTTGTAAAGATTCTCTGTGTCTAAAATCAAACTGATAGTTTCTTGGAGTGATCACAATCTCATCTCCATAAGAAAATTCATAATCCAGTGTTCTTCCAAAATAAAAATCTTTTGTCTGATATGTTGCAGCTGTACACATATTTTTGCACTCCTTTTTATTTTATTCTATTTTATAGTTTTCCCCTATTTTCTTTTCTAATATTATATTCTATCATGTAATATAATTGATATCAAATCAAAATCAAAAAGGTGTGCATGTAGCAAAAAAAGAAAGCCATGTAAATCAAATTGTACACGGCTCTCTCTATATCTCTTATTTCTTTATGATACTTGGCGTGATCGCATTCTGGTGTAAATACCGACCGTCAATTAATTAAACTTGATTTCCAACCATTGTATCATCTTCCATCAGGTTTCTTACAGCTGTACTAACTCCTCGGAAAATTTTATCAAAACCATATGCATATAAAGAACCAAATACATTTGCTACAATTCTTAAAATAATGGCAGTCTTAAGTCCAAACATACTTTCCGCAATGTATAATGCTCCAAATGTATTAAATACGGTTTGCCATGCATATCCAGCAGAATAACCGACTCCAACTCCACCGATCAGACCGATCCATTTAAAAATACTGTCTGGAAGAATCATATGTAATAAAAGAAAGATCATACATCCAAGGATGTTAAATGGTCCTCTTCTTTGCACGCGGTATTTCATGTCTTTCGAAAATGGTAACAATACAGACATCGTTGCAATACCAATCCACATCACTCTCGGCATATTTGCTAATTCTCCGATCAGCATTGCTGTTGAAATTCCAATGGATAATCTTAAATACCAATTACTTCTTGTAGAAAATAGATGAAATTCTTTAAATAAATGAAGAAATCCTCTTCGAAATGTTCTGTTTCGATGGTTTTTATAAAATACTAAAGAACAGATCACCGCTCCTGCTAACAATCCATAAATTCTTAATGTATAATCATGTCCTGTCACATCATATCCATATAATAGTAAATATCCTAAAATAAATGTGGATTGATTGGACATGATCACATTATGGCAGCTTAATATCAGGATTGCCATAATACAGACAAAATGAATCAAAAAAGTCCATCCAGCACTTACAGTATTTGCAAGTCTTGGTCCTGCTGCAAGAATACCAAAGATCATAAAGATCACTGCAATACTATGCTTTGTATCAATTCCAAAATCAACCTGTCGTAAGATCATTAATACTAATAATACAAGAACACCTACAACACTGTTTTGTGATCCAAAGATCATACTGTAAAGTGTCACAATTGCAAAACAAAATGCAACTACTAAATATACTTTAAAATTATATATTAAAATACGGTTTCTCTTTTCTTTGAGATTATCAGTGCTTTTGATCCATTGTTTTGACCCAATCGAACTTAATTGTAACTGTTGGTAAAAATTCAATCGAAAACTCCTCCTTATTTCTTTATTATTTCTTGGTAGCAATGAAACATTTTACATATTTTATACTGATTCGTCAATACATATATTTTTTATATTTGACGTTTTATTTCATTTTTGTTATGATTTCTATAATATATTTGAACTTGATAAAGAAAGGAGAATTTATCCTCATGGCAATGAATTTTAACCAGATGTTAAAGTTTCAACAGATGAAAAACTCTCTGAAACGATTTGACAGGGATCATCCAAAGTTTAAAAACTTTTTAAATGCGGTTACGCGTGAACAGGCACTTAGAGAAGGCGCTGTCATTGAACTGTCTGTAACTTCTCCAGAAGGAAAGAATTACTGTTCTAATATTAAACTAAATGCTGAAGATATCGAACTTATCAATCAGTTAAAAACTATGAATCCAAATAACTAAATTTGAAACCACTTGTCTTCCCGTAGTCTGTTGGGTATAATAGAACATATCGAACATACATACGGGAGGTTTTTTATTTTGGAACAATTACTTCAACAATTAAACAACTCACAATTCGAAGCTGTTACATCCACAGAAGGATTTATCCGCGTGATCGCAGGTGCAGGATCTGGAAAAACCCGTGCCTTATCTTACAGATTCGCTTTTCTTGTGAATGAAATAGGAATTCTTCCCGGTAATATACTCTGTGTTACATTCACCAACAAATCAGCAAACGAAATGCGCCAGCGTATTCATAAATTAACTGGGGATAATGACACGGGGTATATCAATACTTTTCATGGTTTTTGTGTATCCATTCTTCAGGAAGACAGCCATGCTGTACAATATCCAAAAAGTTTTCTTGTCTTAGATAATCAGGATATTGATTCCATGCTAAAGATCATCTATGAAGAACGAGGTCTTACTCTTCGTCATATGACATTTTCCAAAGCAAGAGACATGATTGAAATGTTCAAATTAAAGAAGTATCCAGAATATTATATGGATCTTATTACAATGTCTCTGGATACTCTTCGTCAAAAATATTTAGAGGCTAAAGATGTTTACCATATTATTTTCTACGGATATTTATATCAGCAAAAGAAATGTTTCGGACTGGATTATAACGACCTGTTGAAATTTGCTCTTTATATCTTTAACAACCACAGGGATATCCGTCTAAAATGGCAGAAACGTCTGGAATATATTATGATCGATGAGTTTCAGGATATCGATAAGATTCAGTATCAATTGATGAAAGTATTATGCGGATATCACAAAAACTTATTTGTCGTCGGTGATCCCGACCAGACAATTTATTCATGGCGTGGTGCTGATGTAAATTTCTTAATGGATTTTGATAAGAAATTCCCAGACGTCAAGACGATCATGATGAACGAAAACTATCGTTCTACTCCACAGATTCTTTCTGTCTGCAATTCACTGATCAGCAAGAATAAACACCGCATCAAAAAAGATCTTCTTCCTATGTGCCCTAATGATAAATCTGTCCTTTATTATCATGCTGACACTTCGGAGGAGGAAGCTTTATGGATTGCAAACCAGATCAAAAGCCTTCATGATCATGGCACTTCTTACAAGGATATCACCATTCTTTATCGTGCACACTACGTGACAAGGCTTTTAGAAGAAAGATTTTTAAAAGATGAAATCCCTTACACCATTTACAGCGGCATTCAGTTTTTTGACAGAATGGAGATTAAAGATGCTCTGTCCTATCTTCGTATGATCACATTTAAAGACGATCTGTCATTCCTAAGGATCGTGAATGTCCCAAAACGTAATATCGGACAAAAGCGGATTGCTTTTCTTCAGGAATATGTTGAGAATCATCAATGTTCTTATTTTGAGGCACTAAAGGAAAACTGCGACCATCCGATTTTTAAAGGCACCGGTGCAAAGGAATTTATTGCACTGATCAATGCTTTTTCTTCCAATTATGAGCAGCGAACCATTTCTGAGGTATTAGCGGATATTTTAGATCAGAGTGGTTATGAGACTATGCTTCGAACTATGGGAAGCCAGGAACGTCTGGATAATCTTGCTGAATTAAAACAATCTGTTTATGATTATGAGATTTCTTGTGGTGAGGAAGCACTCCTTCCTGATTATCTCGCTCATGTTGCCTTATTTACAAATAGTGATACGAATGATACTTCCGATAAGGTAAAACTTATGACTGTCCATACAGCAAAAGGGCTTGAATTTCCACATGTCTTTTTATGTGCCATGAATGAAGGTATTTTCCCATCCAGAAAAACCTTAACATTGGAAGGTATGGAAGAAGAACGTCGTCTTTCCTTTGTCGCAATGACACGTGCCATGAAACGATTATATTTAAGTGAAGCACACGGACGGAATTTTGATGGTTCTATCCGTTATCCTTCCAGATTTATCTTTGATATTGAATCAAAATCTTTGGAACACGTCAAGGAACCTGACGAATCTCTCGTTACAGAAGCACAAAATTACATTCGTTACAACACTACAAATTTAGATGGATATATGCCAGATCAAAGTTTTCATGTTGGAGATAAAATCTCTCATAATGTTTTCGGTAATGGAAGGATCAAGTCCGTCCTTTCTGATCGTAATGCCTATATGATCAAATTCGATCAGATGGAGACTCCACGAATGATCTCTTTCCGTGTACCGATCAAAAAAATCTGATTTCATAATATATGACTATTTCATTTCTATGATATGTGATGAAACAGATCAAATTTCAGAAACTTATATACAAAAAGAATCCCTTATTTTTAATTTTAAGGGATTCTTTTTATTGATTCTTTAAATATTAAGTTATCCTATGTATTCCTCAATCAAACGTACTGCCTTGGATCTGTATAATGCAGTGATAATGATTGCTGCAATAATTGTTCCACAAAGTGTACTAGCAAGAAATGGTCCTACAAAGGTAAATAATGCTGCCTTCTGTCCCATCATCATGGATGCGATCGGATAGCATAACATACCGCCTAAGATTCCTGTTCCAAACACTTCTCCGATATAAGCACCAATCTTTGCTTTTGTATATTTAAATACCATTGCACTTACAAATGCTCCTACCATACTTCCAGGAAATGCAAGTAAACTTCCAGTTCCAAGAAGATTTCGGATCAGTGCTGTACAAAATGCCATTGATACTCCGTAAACAGGTCCTAAGAAAACCGCCGCGATCACGTTCACCATATGCTGAATCGGAAAGCATCGGCTGGCTCCGATCGGTATTGAAAATGATGATAAAATGACTGCAACTGCTACAAGCATTGCGGATATTGTTAGTTTCTTTAAGTTCATCTAAAGTCACTCCTTTACTTCTACTTCCATGGCCGTTGATCTTTATCCCAGCCTTTTTCTCTCCAGTAAGCAAGATCTGATTCGTCCCAACCTCTTGTATGAAGCATTCTCATAAAATAAAAACAAATCTTTGTCTTTAATCCTGTTTTTACTTTTCCGTGACGAGCTTTGATCTGATTGGCAATCTTTGTTGTCTTTTTTTCAATCTGTGCTTTAATCTCTGGTTTTACATTCTGATAAGAAGTGGACATAACTCTTACACCATATTTATATGTTTTCGCTACGCCCCAGTAAAAAAAGCTGTCAGCCATATCTTTATTGGTACTTTTCATTCCTGCACCTGCAGCTGTTGAAATACAGACTGCCTGCTTATGAAACATTGACGGTTCTGGTCTGTGCAGCATCCATCGATACCCATAATGATCCAAAAATGCTTTCATCGGCCCTGTCACATGATAAACATAAACAGGACTTTCAAAAATAAGTACATCCGCCTCATCTAACGCTTCTGTTAATGGTTTTAATTTCTCATAATGCGGACACAATGTCTCAGATTTACGGAAACACTGCGTACATCCTACACAAAATTCTCCAAAATCTCTCGGAAGAAAAAATTCTTTCACTTCTCCGTCTAGTTTATCTGCAAGAATCTTTGAAATATGATATGTAGAACCTTTATGACTTTGCCCATGCACGATTGTTATCTTCATTCTTTTACTCTTTTCTAGTTCTTATTTTCATCTTCTGACTGTACAGATGTACAATGAGGACATCTTGTAGCACGAATATCAATCTCACTCATACAAAATGGACAGATCTTTGTTGTTGGTGCTTCTGGTTCCTCTGGTTTTGCACCTAACGACATAATCTTATTCATTGCTTTTAACAGGCAGAATAAGATAAATGCCATGATCAGAAAATTTACAACAGAAGATCCAAATGCAGAAGCATATCCTGAAATCTCTTCTAATGTGTAAACCTTTCCTGTCATGATCAGTTTGATGATCGGCTGAATAAAGTTATCCGTAAGTGATGTAACGATTCCTGAAAATGCACCACCGATCAATACACCGACTGCCATATCCATGACATTGCCACGAAGTGCAAACGCTTTAAATTCTTCTAAAAATTTCTTCATACGTCTCTCCTTTATACAGTTTTTCATAACGCTTTCTATTTTAACACATATTTTTGAAAAACTATATAGTATCTTTTATTTTACGACAGAAAATTGCAGACAAAAAGAGACTATATATCAAATATAGTCTCCGTAATTACTATTCATTGAATTTATTTTTGTGATTCTTTCATTGCGATCACTTTCTTGATCATCTCAACACTTCCATCAATTCCAAGGAAACTGCTGTTTAAACACAGATCATAAGATTTCGCATCTCCCCATTTGTTGGAACTGTAGTAATTATAATAGCTGGAACGTTGTTTGTCTTTCTTCATCAGCACTTCTTTGCTCTTCTCTTTCACAATTCCGTATTCATTCTCAATCCGGTTGATACGATCTTCAAATGGTGCATGAACATAAACACTTAAACAGTTATCAAAATCTTCCAGTGCATAATCTGCACATCTTCCAACAAATACACAAGGCCCTTTTGATGCTAATTCCTTGATCGTATCAAATGCTGCTAAAAATACCTTATGATTCAGCGGCAGATCAAAAGAATTAGAATTATATCCTAATGAATATGGATCCATAACTAGAGAATAAAGGAAACTAGTCGTTGGTTTCTCGTCAAAGCTTTCAAAAATCTCTTCACAGATACCACTTTCTTTGGCTGCAACCTTGATCAGCTCGCTGTCATAAAACGGAATTCCAAGATCCTGTGCAAGCTTCTCTCCGATCAGATGTCCTCCGCTTCCATATTGTCGTTCGATTGTAATAATTGTGTTAGTACTCATATGAATCGCTCCCTTCCCCAAAGGGTAAAATATTCAAGTTATTGCTTGTTAGTAATATTATACTACAAACGAGTACTATTTGAAAGGAAAATTGTATATTTTTTCATCCAATTTAATATTCATAACCAAAATGATCTTTTGCATATGCTTTTGCAAATTCTGCATCTTCATGCATCTGCAAACTTAAAGATTCCAGAGAATCAAACTTCATTTCAGGTCTCTTAAAGTGTAATAAATCGACTTCTATTTCTTTATGATAGATATTCTTATTGAAGTCAAATATATAAGTCTCTACACCCATATGTTTCTTGCCTTCAATCGTTGGTTTCACTCCAACATTACTGATTCCGTAGTATACTTCATCTTTGTATCGAATCCTTGAAACATAAACTCCATTTGGCGGCAACAGTTTATCTTCTGCCGGTATCTGATTTGCCGTCGGCATTTGAAGTACTTCTGCACCCATATGATTGCCATGAACGACTGGTCCACAGATCATAAATGGATCTTCCATCAGACGGTTGGCCTCCTCAACCCTTCCTTCTGATAACAGACGGCGTACTCTTGTACTTGATACGATCTCACCTTCAAGTTCTAATTTCGGAATAACGATCAGCTTAAAATCATATTCTTTGGACATACGTTCCAGTAATTCAACATTTCCCTGTCTCTTATATCCAAATCCACAATCGTCTCCGACAACAAGAACTTTCATTCCTGTCTTTTCCAGAAGAACCTTGATCACAAAATCTTCCGGAGAAAGATGTGAAAATTCATCTGTAAATGGATGTTCAATATAAATATCAATTCCTCTCTTTGCAAGAAGTTTTGTTTTCTCATTCGTTGTATAGATCACACTCATATGTTTGTGTTTTAACATATTGAGCGGTGGACGGTCAAAAGAAAATACGGCCGCCTGATATCCCATTTCTTTATATTTGAGAAGTTCATCAAAAATCAGCTGATGACCTTTATGCATCCCGTCAAATTTTCCAAGGGCTACCACTGTGTTATGAAATTGAAATTGTTCTGTATTATGAATGTATTCCATGGCTTCCTCTCACTGGTTGTTGTCATAAAAAATCTTATCTGGGAAAAACATGTTATTTTTCCAGTAATATATTCCGATGAAATGTTCGTCTGCATCGTATATACGAAGTTTCTTTGTTGTATCAATATCTGTCTCGAAGAAAGCATCCTTTTTCAAGGGGTTTCCATTAAATAAAATCTTATTGTATTCTTCTTTTACAGTTCCTTTCTGGTATTGTAAAAAAACTTTTTCAATCGGAACAACCAACTGTTCGATTGTCCCATTCTTTACTGCCTCTTCAATCTGAGCCAGTGTATGTGCATTCTTAATCTGAAATCCACTGGATTTTGTGCGGACTAACTTTGTCATACAAGCGCCATTATGAAGCTTATGACCGATATCCCTGCAAAGACTTCGAATATATGTACCTTTGCTGCATGTAACTGTCATTGTAACTTCCGGGTATGAAATCTCAATATCTGAAATATCATAAATTCTGATATGCTCTGGTTTGCGCTCAATCACTTTCCCTTCTCTGGCAAGTTCATAAAGCTTCTTTCCATTGATCTTCTTGGCAGAATACATAGGAGGTATCTGATCATACTCTCCAACGAAAGACAGGATTGTATCCTTGATCGGAGCATCTTCTTCTAATGGTTCATAAGTCTTCGTAACCGTTCCCCAGATATCTTCTGTATCTGTCTCTTTTTCGAACACAAAACTTACCTGATACTGTTTCTTTGTTCCTGTTAACATATCACATAATTTTGTTCCCTTTCCAAGGCAGACTGGTAATACTCCTTCTGCATTGGGATCCAGGGTTCCTGTATGTCCGATCTTTTTCTGCCGCAGAATACCACGAAGCTTTGCAACGACATCATGAGATGTAAAATCTTTCTCTTTGTATATATTTAATAATCCGTTGTACATAAAAACCTCTGTCTTATAACTGTTTTGTAATCTCCTTAAGAATCGTATCCTTAACTTCTTCTAATGTTCCTTTGACAGAACATCCTGCTGCACGGATATGTCCTCCACCTCCATATAATTTGGCAATTTCTGCAACATTCACATACTCATTTGACCGCATACTGACTTTATATCCATCCTCGATCGGATATAGAAAAACTGCCGCTTCTACACCTTTTGTAATACGCAGCTGATCAATGATTCCATCACTGTCAGACGTTGATGCATTAAGTTCCTCAAAATCCTTCTCTGATAAATAAGAAAAGATGATCTTTCCATCTACATGCAGTTCACTCTTTAGCAGCGTCTTTCCTAACAACTGGTTTTGCACAAATGTCTTCTGATAAAATGTCTCGTCAATGATCTTTGTACTTGAAACACCTTTTTCAAGTAACATTCCCGCATATTCCATTGTCTTGCGTGTTGTATTAGAATGTTTAAATACTCCGGTATCATGTACGATTCCTGTATATAAACACTGTGCACATTCTTTGGAAATTTTATCTTCTTCAAAAATATCACATAAAACTTCGCAGGTTGCACTTGCCTTCGGATCGATCTTGCAAAAATCTCCAAATCCATCATTACTGATATGATGATCAATTCCGATCAGTGTCTTTGCATGATTAACCATCACTGCAAATGGCTCATAACGGTCTTCTGATCCGCAGTCTAAGACAAAAAACAGATCATAAACCGCTTCATCATCTGACTCGGTGATAATCTCATTTGCATGATTTAAAAAATAAAATTCAGAGCTTACTGGTTCTAAATAAACATCAACTGTTTTTCCAGAATAATTATCTAAAATATACTGTTTCAGGGCAAGGCAGCTGCCAATACAGTCCCCATCCGGATGGATGTGTCCTGTAATGGCAATATTCTCGGCCTTTAAAATCTGTTCATTAAAGTGTTTCATTCTCACTCCCATGATTTAATTCATCAATCTTCTTTGACATATTCACTCCATATTCAATAGAGTCATCTAAAATAAATGTGATTTCTGGTGTATTTCTTAAATTAATAGAGTGTGCCAGTTCACGGCGGATATAACCTACAGCGCTGTTTAAGCCTTTCATTGTTTCTTCTTTTTCTTCGTCATTTCCAAGAACACTGATATAGACTTTGCACTGTTTCAGATCAGAAGTTACAATGGCATCAACAACGGATGTCATTGGTGCAATTCTTGGATCTTTGATCTCTCGGCTGATGATACGGCTTAATTCTCTCTGAACTTCACCATTGATTCTTGTATTTTTAATGCTGTTCTTTCTCATATTGCTACTCCCTTCACGAAATTATCTTGGGACCTCTTCCATAATATAAGATTCGATCTGGTCACCTTCTTTGATGTCATTAAAGTTTTCCATAACAAGACCGCATTCAAATCCTGTACGAACTTCTTTTACTGCGTCTTTTCCACGCTGGATAGATGCAAGTTTTCCTTCATGAACAACAATACCGTCACGAATAATACGTGCAGAACTGTCTCTCTGGATATTTCCATCTAATACATAAGATCCTGCGATCGTTCCAACTCCAGATGCTTTGAAAATCTGACGGACTTCTGCGTGTCCTGTAACTTTTTCTACGAATTCTGGATCTAACATACCCTTCATCGCTGCCTCGATATCTTCAATTGCATTATAGATAACTCGGTATAAACGAAGGTCTACTTTCTCTGCTGTTGCTGCATCTTTTGCTGCTGGCTCTGGACGTACGTTAAATCCGATAATGATCGCATTTGATGCAGCGGCCAGGTTTACGTCAGATTCTGTGATAGCACCTACACCACCATGGATAACTTTGACTGCAACTTCATCATTAGAAAGTTTTACAAGACTCTGTTTTACTGCTTCTACAGATCCCTGCACATCGGCTTTTACGATGATATTTAATTCTTTGACACTTCCTGCCTGAATCTGGTTAAATAAGTCATCTAAGGATAACTGCTGTTTTGTCTCAGATAACATCTTTTCACGTCCATAAGCGATAAATTTCTCTGCTACGGATCTAGCTTCTTTTTCACTGTCCATAACCATCATAACTTCACCAGCATTTGGAACTTCACTTAAACCTAAGATCTCAACTGGTGTAGATGGTCCTGCAGCTTTAATACGTTTTCCTTTGTCATTTACCATTGCACGGACTTTACCATGGGCACTTCCGATTGCCACAGCATCTCCTACATGGAGAGTACCTTTCTGTACTAAAACAGTTGCAACTGGTCCACGTCCCTTATCAAGCTGTGCCTCTAAGACGATACCTCTTGCTTTACGGTTTGGATTTGCTTTTAATTCCAGAACTTCTGCTGTTAAAGAAACCATATCTAATAATTCATCGATTCCTTCTCCTGTATGTGCGGATACTGGACAAAAGATTGTGCTTCCACCCCAGTCTTCTGGTACTAATTCATATTCGATCAGTTCCTGTTTTACTCTCTCGATATTGGCACTTTCTTTATCAATCTTGTTGATCGCAACAATGATCTCGATTCCTGCTGCTTTCGCATGGTTGATCGCTTCAATTGTCTGTGGCATAACACCATCATCTGCAGCGACAACTAAGATTGCGATATCTGTAGACTGGGCACCTCTCATACGCATGGATGTGAATGCCTCATGTCCTGGTGTATCTAAGAATGTGATCTTTCCATTGGATGTTTCTACTACATAAGCACCGATGTGCTGTGTGATACCACCAGCTTCTCCTGTTGTTACATGTGTAGAACGGATTTTGTCAAGTAAAGAAGTTTTACCATGGTCAACGTGACCCATAACGCAGACAACTGGTGGTCTTACGATCATATCTGCTTCGTCTTCTTCCTCTTCTTTTAATAATTCTTCGATCACATCAACCTGTTCTTCCATCTCTACCAGACGGTCAAATTCCATTGCGATCTCTTCTGCTTTTTCAAAATCAAGTTCGGAGTTTAAATTTAACATTCCTGCTCCACTGATCAGTAATTTCTTAATGATATCATTTGCAGGAATAGATAATGCATCTGCAAGATCTTTTAATGTTAAAACTGGTGGAATTTTTACTGGTGCATTTGGATCCACTTCAGGTTTCTTCACTGGTTCCGGTTTAATAAATGCTCCTGGTCCAGATGTTTTTTTCTTTTTCTTGTGATCCTGCTGCTGATTTTTGTTATTAAATTTCTTATTCTTTTTGTTGTTCTTTCCAAACTTCTGAGAATTCTGTGGATTTTCTTTTCTTAAAATCTTCTTATCCCCATCGTTGTTTTTGTTCTTTTTATTATTCTTATTATTTTTTACTTCCTGTGTTTTTTTATTATCTTTCTTTTCCATATTCTGTGCTTTTTTATTATCTTTTCTCTTTGAATTTTCCTGTTTCTTTGAATTGTTGTTCTGTTTTGATTCTTTCTTTGGTTTCAATGCATTATCGATCATTTTGATCTGCTCATCCCCTATGGTACTCATATGGTTTTTGACTTCCACATGATTGGCTTTCAAGATTTCTAAAATTTCTTTATTGTCTTTATTATATTTCTTTGCAATTTCATAGACTCTGAATTTTGCCATAAATATACCTCCTGTGATTCTTATTTATCAAGCTGTTTTAAAAGAGCATCAGCAAATCCCTGATCGGTTACTGCGATCGAAGCTCGAAACTCCTTACCGATCGCATGGCCAAGCTCTTCTTTTAATCCCCAGCAATAAAAAGGTACCTGATAATGTTTACACTGATTCTCAAACATCTTTTTTGTATTATCGGAAGCATCACTGGCTACAATGACAAGAGCTGCTGTCTTTTTCCTGACAGCTTCTCTTGCGGCAAATTCTCCACTGACCAGATTCCCTGATCTGAATGCAAGACCTAGAAGAGATAACACTTTATTCATAAAGTTCTCTCATCTCCTTTTTTAATGTCTCATAAACCGATTCCGGAACCGCCGTCTTAAAAGAACGATCCAGACCTTTTTTCTTAAACGCCTGTTCTAAACATTCTGGATCAGGGCAGATATATGCCCCTCTTCCATTTTTCTTTCCAGTCGTATCAAGACTGATCTCTCCTTCTTTTGATCTCACGATCCGGATTAATTGATTTTTTTCTTTTAATTCACCGCATCCGATACATTTTCTTGTTGGAATTTTTCGATTCATTTTATCACCTGCTGATATTTCCTATTCTTCGATATCCTCTGCATCAAAATCTTCAACAGCTTCTTCTGTATCTTCTACATCTTCTGCGAAATCGTCATTGATCTCTTCGTTGAAAAGATCTTCTTCAATCTCAAATTCATCTGTTTCTGGTTCTTCACTGACTTTTGCTGCTTCTTCGGCTGCCTGTGATTCACTCTTAATATCAATCTTGTATCCTGTTAATCTTGCAGCAAGTCTTGCATTCTGTCCTTCTTTACCGATTGCTAATGATAACTGGTAATCTGGAACTACAACTTCTGCACTCTTTTCTTCTACATCAACTGCTACAGAAACAACTTTTGATGGGCTTAATGCATTCTCAATAAATACACAAGGATCCTCGTTCCAGTTGATGATATCGATCTTCTCACCTTTTAAGTCATTAACGATCGCATTGACTCTGGCACCGTTTAATCCAACGCATGCTCCAACTGGATCTACGTTCTTATCATTAGACCATACAGCCATCTTTGTTCTTGATCCTGCTTCACGCACGATATTCTTGATCTCAACTGTTCCATCCTGGATTTCTGCAACTTCTTTCTCAAACAGACGTTTTACAAGATCTGGATGTGTTCTTGAAACAAGGATACGTGGTCCGCGATTTGTTTCTTTAACTTCTACGATGTAAAGTTTGATTCTCTCTGTTGGTTTGAACACTTCACCTCTGATCTGTTCAGATTTCATTAACAGAGCATCTGTTTTGTCATCTAAGCTTACACTTACATTCTCTCCAACATAACGCTGTACAACACCTGTTACGATATCTTTTTCTTTGCAGTAGAAGTGATCGTATACGACTCTTCTTTCTTCTTCTTTGATCTTCTGTACAATAACGCTTCTTGCGTGCATTGCTGCGATACGTCCGAAATCTTTTGGTGTAATTTCAATTCTTACAGTATCTCCAAGATTTAAGTTCTTATCAATTGCCTTTGCTTTTCCAAGGCTGATCTCAAGTGCAGGATCGTAAACTTCGTCTACAACTTCTTTAACCGCATAAACATAGATATCTCCTGTTTCGCGATCCATATTAACTACAACGTTATCTGCACTTCCAAAATCTCTTTTACATGCAGCAAGCAGGGAATTTTCAATGGCTTCCATGATAACGTCTTTATCAATACCTTTTTCCTTCTCCAACTGATTTAATGCCGCAATTAATTCACTCATTTTCTTTCTTCCTCCTTAAAAATCTAACGACAGACGAGCACTTGCAATGCTCTTTTTCTCAAATGTAATATCCTGATCTTCGATTGTAAGCACAATCTGATCTTCTGTGTTCTCTTTTAAAATACCAGTAAATTCCTTCTGTTTATCAATCGCTTTGTAAAGCTTGACATCAATGGATTTTCCAATACTTCTTACATAATCTTTTTCTTTCTTTAATGGTCTTCCAAGTCCCGGAGAACTTACTTCCAAAATGTATGCATCTTCAATAAAATCTTCAGCATCCAGTTTCTCTTCCAAGCTTCTGCTGATCAGTACGCAGTCATCGATCGCAATTCCGCCTTCTTTATCTGCATAAACTCTCAAATACCAGTTTGCACCTTCTTTGACATATTCTACATCCACCAGTTCGAAATTGTTGGCTTCAATGATCGGTAATACCAGTTCTTCTGTTTTTGTTTCAATATCAACTCGTCTTGCCAATGTATCAACCCTTTCTTTTGTAGTATTATTTCTTCATTGTTACACAAAATAGGAGTGGACATGTGCCCACTCCTAAGTCATCTTTTCTTAAGCTATGTTTAGTTTAACATGAAAAATATCTCTTGACAAGAGTTTTTTCACATATTCTCAAAGAAAATTGAAACTTAACTGGTCTGTATCTGAAAGATCTCCCATGATTCCAAGCTCCTTCATTTTCTCGATACATGCCTGCGGTGCCTTTGTACGGTTTCGGAAGTTTTCTAAGGAAGTAAATGGTTCTCCTTTCGCTGCTTCTTCTACCTGCTGTGCCGCTTTTTCTCCCATACCATCGATACTTATAAGTGCCGGCATGATCTTTCCATCAATCACCTGGAAATCTTTTGCCTTTGCTTTATAGATATCAATTGGCCAGAATTCATATCCTCTTGCATACATTTCATCCGCTATCTTCATCTCACGTAACAAGTCAAGATCGGCATTTTTAGCTTCATGTTTTGGCGTATTTTTGATTGCCCTCATCTTCTCATCCAGATGTTCTTTCCCAAGACACATATCTTCATACGAAAATGCCTTTGCACGAATACTAAAATACGCTGCATAATATGCCAATGGATGATACACCTTATACCACGCGATCCTCCACGCCATCATAACATAAGCTGCCGCATGGGCTTTCGGGAACATGTATTTGATCTGTTTACAAGACCAGATATACCAGTCAGGTACATTATGATCTCTCATCATCTGTTCCTGCTCATCAGTAAGACCTTTTCCTTTTCGAACACCTTCCATGATCTTAAAGGATGCTTCCTGTTCCAGCCCCTGATTGATCAGATATACCATGATATCATCTCGACAACAGATCGCTGTGGAAATGACTGCATCCCCATTCTCAATCAATGTCTGAGCATTTCCAAGCCATACGTCAGTTCCATGAGACAGACCAGAAATACGGACAAGATCAGAAAAACTCTGTGGATGCGTATCCTGAAGCATCTGGATTACAAAGTCTGTACCAAATTCCGGTACTCCAAGTGATCCAAGCGGTGTTCCATCAATATCCTCCGGCGTAATTCCTAAAGTTTCCGTTCCATGGAATAGTCCCATAACACCTTTATCATCCATCGGAATCGTCTGTGCATCAATTCCTGTGATATCCTCCATCCTTCGGATCATGGATGGATCGTCGTGTCCCAGAATATCAAGTTTTAACAAGTTCTGGTCGATGGAATGGTATTCAAAATGTGTTGTAATGATCGGCGTGTTCATATCATTTGCCGGGTGCTGTACCGCTGTAAAATCATAGATTTCTTTATCATGCGGTACTACAATGATTCCACCTGGATGCTGACCCGTTGTTCTCTTAACTCCGGTACATCCAAGCGCAAGTCTCTCAATCTCACAGCGGCGTTTTGTAATTCCTCTCTCTTCCAGATATTTTAATACATAACCATACGCTGTTTTCTCTGCCAGTGTACCAATTGTTCCTGCTCTGAACGCTTTTCCTTTTCCGAAGATGACCTCTACATAAGCATGTGCTTTTCCCTGATACTCACCAGAGAAGTTTAAGTCAATATCCGGCTCTTTATTTCCTTTAAATCCGAGGAATGTCTCAAACGGAATATCCTGTCCTTCTTTTGTCATCTTGGCTCCACACTTTGGACAGTATGCATCTGGCATATCGAATCCTGACATACCCATCTTCGCATATTTTTGTACCTGTTCAGAGTCAAAATCTACAAAATGACATTCTGGACAGATATAATGCGCCGGCAGTGGATTTACTTCTGTGATTCCTGACATCGTTGCTGCAAAAGAAGATCCTACAGATCCTCGTGATCCTACCAGATATCCATGGTCATTGGAATCCCATACAAGTTTCTGTGCAATGATATACATTACCGCATATCCATTTCCAATGATAGAATTTAACTCTTTTTCCAGACGGCTTGTCACTCGTTCCGGAAGATCTTCTCCATAGATTTCATGAGCCCTGTTATAACAGATTTCTCTTAGTGTTTTGTCGGAATCCGGAATAACTGGTGGACATTTATCTGGATGGATCGGTGAAATATTTTCAATCATATCATTGATCTTATTCGTATTGGTTATAACAACCTCTTTCGCTTTCTCACTTCCAAGATATGCAAACTCATCTAGCATCTCCTGTGTCGTTCTGAAATAAAGCGGTGCCTGTTTGTCTGCATCTTTAAATCCTTTTCCAGCTAATAAAATAGAACGATAGATCGCATCATCTGGATTTAGGAAATGGACATCACATGTCGCAACAACCGGCTTATGGAATTGTTCTCCGAGATCGACGATCTTTTGGTTAAATTTCTGAATATCTTCGATCGAATTTACATTCTCCACACGTTCGGATTCAATCATAAATTCGTTGTTTCCGACTGGCTGAATTTCCAGATAATCATAAAATGATACAATATTCGCAATCGTTTCATCCGAACGTTCATCAAGCAATGCCTGATATAATTCTCCTGCCTCACAGGCAGAACCAATGATCAATCCGTCTCTGTATTTATTGATCAGTGACTTTGGCATCCTTGGACGACGGTTAAAATAATTTAAATGTGATTCAGATACCAGACGGTTTAAATTGACACGTCCTGTATTATTCTTCACCAGAATAATTCCATGATACATACGGCCTTTTTTGATCAGATCGACGTTATCATTTGCAAAATCATTGACCTGATCAAGATTTGTAATGTCTTTTTCTTTTAACATGGAAATAAATTCTACAAAGATCTTTCCTGTTGCCGTCGCATCATCAACTGCTCTATGATGTGTTTCCAGTATAATATTTAAATGTTTACAGATATTATCCAGTGTAAATTTCCCAAGATGTCCCATCAGACATCGGGCAAGTCCCAGCGTATCTACGACCGTATAATCATATGGCAGATTTAATCTTTTCGCATTCTCATGGATAAATCCAGTATCAAACCCTGCATTATGTGCAACCAAAACAGACCCTTTACAGAATTCTAAAAACTGTGGAAGAATCTCTTCGATCGTTCCTGCATCTTTTACCATATCATCTGTGATCGTTGTCAGCTGTGTGATCTTATATGGGATTGGCCGTTCGGGATTGACAAATTCACTGAATGTTTCCTTAATTTCTCCTCCGACGACTCTCACCGCACCAATTTCTATGATTCGGTCATTGACACTATTAAATCCAGTTGTTTCGATATCAAATACAACATAACTGTCCATCAGCGACTGACCCTTTGAATCAATGACCAAGTCACCAAGATCATCAACAAAATATCCTTCGACTCCATAAATGATCTTAAATGGATCGTCCTCTTTCAATTTGAGGTCTTCATATGCATGTCTTGCAATTGGGAATCCCTGCAAAACACCATGATCTGTGATCGCTACGGCTGGATGTCCCCATTCGTAAGCTCGATTTACAATATCTTTGATCTGAACGACACTATCGTTATCACTCATAACCGTATGGAGATGTAATTCCACACGTTTTTCCATTGATGTATCCTGACGTTTTTCCCTGAAATCGGTAATCGCCTTAATTCCTGCCACAGATCCAAGAGCAATCTCATGATCAAATTTGTCATACATTGCAACTGCCTTGATGCGATAGAATCCGCCTTTTTTCAGACCATCTAAAATATCTGGCAGCTGTTCGTTTCGTACAAAAATCTTACAGCTGATCGTATCTGTAAAATCGGTAATATGGAATATAATGATCGTCTTTTCATTACGGATCTCTCTTGTCTCAAGGAATGTAATCTGTCCATGGATCACGACTTCTCCAATTTCGTCGTAGATATCCTTGATCTCCATTAACTCACCATCACAATTTCGCCCATATAATAATGTTGGATCGTCTGAGTATTTTGGCTTTTTCTTGAATGTATGCTCTTTTTTTGTTGTTGCTGCTTTTTTTCTCGCTTTTTTCTCTTCTTTTTGCTCTTTCTCCACAGTATCTGCGTGTTCTACGATCGTATGGATCTCCTGTTGTAAGCGGTAATCACTTTCCATCTTAAGACTCTGATCGATCGTCTTAGAGAAATCAAAACCGACTTTTGCATCGATTGAAAAGCGTTCTTTTAAAATCGTCTCAAAAAATTCTTTGATCTCAGGTGCTTTATTTCGGTTCACAAAAGTATCTTCAAAATAAAACGTGATCACATCATCTTCAATTCTGTAATCTCCTTTTCTTACAACATTAAAAATAACCTCCCCTTTGCCTTTTAACTCAAAGAGGAAGCTTTTCATGTAATGTTCCATTAGATATTTGAGATTATATTGTTCGGATAAGTGATAACTTTCCTGAAAACGAATCTTTACAAAACGCTTTGAAAACAGCTGTTCCCGGATCGTTCGTTCCATTCTCCATGTGTCAACTCTTGAGATCAGATGGTCGCACTGAAAAGAGATCTTAAGCATATTCTCTCTCTTCTTCAGCGTGATCTCCTTGATATTCGCATCTTCAAACAAGGATCTGACATCATCAGAAACTTTCAGATCTGGAAATACACTGAAAAATGGTTTTGTTGTCACTTCCATTTTATTCACCCCAGTGTTCTAATTCATATCTTAACGTATCAAGCAGCTGATCTTCTGGTACTTTACGGATGACTTCACCTTTCTTGATCAGAAGTCCCTCTCCATTCCCACCAGCGATTCCTACATCTGCTTCTTTGGCTTCTCCCGGTCCGTTTACAACGCAGCCCATAACTGCAACCTTGAGATTCAGATTTTCAAAATCTGCCGCCATTGTCTCTACCTGATTAGCAAGTGGAATCAGGTCAATATTTGTACGTCCACAAGTTGGACAGGACACAACTTCAATTCCTCCAGAACGAAGTCCCAGTGTCTTTAAGATCAGTTTCGCACTTGCGATTTCATTGACTGGATCTCCTGTTAAAGATACACGGATCGTATCACCGATTCCCTGATTTAAGATAATTCCAAGTCCTACTGCAGATTTGATATTACCACTAAAGACGGTTCCAGCTTCTGTGATTCCTACATGCAGCGGATAATCAATTTTGTCTGCAACCAGACGGTATGCTTCTGCACACATCAGGACATCTGATGACTTGATGCTGACTACCATATCATGAAAATCATATTTTTCAAGCATGGCAACTTTATCTAACGCACTTTCTACCAGTCCCTGTGCTGTCACTCCGTTATATTTTCTAACCAGAGGTTTTTCCAATGATCCGCTGTTTACACCAACACGGATCGGTACATGGTATTTCTTCGCTGTCTCTACCACTTTGCGGATATTTTCTTCTCCTCCGATATTTCCCGGATTAATACGGATCTTGTCTGCTCCATGTTCCATCGCTGCAATCGCAAGTTTATAGTCAAAATGGATATCAGCGACCAACGGAATATGAATCTGTTTCTTGATCTCTGTGAAAGCTTCTGCTGCTTTCATCGTCGGAACTGTGCAGCGGATGATCTGACAGCCTGCCTTCTCAAGAGCAAGAATCTGTTTAACTGTCTCTTCTACATTCTCTGTCTTTGTATTTGTCATAGACTGGATCGCAACGGGATTGCCGCCTCCAATCTTAACATCTCCAATTGAAATAACTCTTGTCTGATTTCTTGTATACATGCAAATCCCCCTTTACATGAAAATCTTTACAATATCCTGATACATGACGATGACCATCAAAAGCATCAGTAAAATTAATCCTGCCGTGTGTACCAGTGCTTCCATATTCTGCGGCACTGCTTTTCCAGTGATCGCTTCAATGATCAAAAATAATAAGCGTCCACCATCCAAGGCTGGTAATGGCAGCAGATTCATAACACCCAGGTTTGCACTGATCAAAATGATCCAGTTTGCCATCGTTAAGAAAACTGTCTTAAATCCATAGGCAGCAGCCTGTGTATACTGATCTCCAACAGTTTTTACAATTCCGACTGGTCCTGAGAGATCTTTCACCCCAAGTTTCTGTGAGACTAACATCTTCACACTCTTTAAAGTAATTTTTACCTGCAGTCCAACTTCACGGAAACTATATTCGACCGTCTTTAAAGGATTCACTTTCTGATATCCGCCCCAGGTAATACCGATCATATACTGTGATCTTTCCTTGTCATATGCTGGAGTTACCTTAATATTCTTTTCTTTGTTACCGCGAACTACTGTAACTGGAATCTCTCCCCCGGCATAGTCCAGATACATATAGTAGGAAAATTCCCTGTAATTGTGAATCTTCTTTCCATCAACTTGCGTCATCGTATCTCCGCCTCTGATTCCTGACTGATATGCTGGGGAATTCTTTTCTACCTTTGAAATCTTAGGAATATCTGCTCCTGACATTCCGATCACGACCAACGATAATAAAAATGCCAGAATAAAGTTAAAAAACGGCCCGCCAAAGATAACTGCCATCCTTGCCCATACAGACTTATTATTAAATGCATTCTCACCCGGACGGTCTTCATCTTCTCCCATCATGCATGCACCACCAAATGGCAGCAGTTTAATGGAATAAAACGTATCACCTACTTGTTTCCCAATGATCGTTGGTCCAAGTCCGATACAAAATTCATCAACCTGAATCCCATTTTTCTTTGCGATCAGGAAATGTCCCAGTTCATGCACAATGATAATAATTCCAAAAATTAAAATTGCAACGATAATATTCAATGATTTACCTGCTTTCTATGTGTTCATATACCCATTGTTCTGTCTCTAACACTTCCTCAAGTGTTGGATTAGGAATCAGCTTATGGGCATCCATTGCATCCTCAATAATGTCATAAATATCTAAAAACTTAATCTTACGGTCTAAGAATAATGCGACCGCTTTTTCATTTGCAGCATTTAATACTGTTGGCATACTTCCACCAATTCTACCAGCTTTATATGCATATGGAAGTCCTTTTAGAACATCAACTGGCGGTTCTTCAAATGTAATTTCTTTTAATTTTGCAAAATCCAGTCGTTCTCCCGCAAGATAACGGTGTTCTGGATAGAATAATGCATACTGAACCGGCAGCTTCATATCTGGTGTTCCCATCTGTGCAATGACACTTCCGTCTTTGTACTGAATCATGGAGTGGATAATACTTTTTGGCTGAACAACAACATGAATGTCATCAAAATCTACACCAAACAGCCAGTTTGCTTCCAGTACTTCAAGTCCTTTATTTACCAGTGTTGCAGAATCAATCGTAATCTTATGTCCCATAGACCAGTTTGGATGTTTTAATGCATCTTCCACTGTAACGCTTTTTAATTCTTCTGTTGTTTTTTTGCGGAATGGACCACCTGATGCTGTAATGATCAATGAATCAAGGTCCTTTTCATGTCCACTCTGAAGACATTGAAAGATTGCTGAATGTTCACTGTCTACTGGCAAAATAGAAACTCCTAATTCGTCTGCTAACGGCATAATGATATGTCCAGCTGTAACCAGTGTCTCTTTATTCGCAAGAGCAATATCTTTCCCGGCCTTCATTGCCGCGATCGTTGGACGGATTCCAATCATTCCGACAATCGCTGTTACAACAATTGAACTCTGTTTTTCTGTTGCTGCTTCTAATAAACCATCCATTCCTGCACAGACCTTGATATCCATATCTGCAAGGCGAAGTTTTAATTCTTCTGCTTTCTGTTCATTATATACTGCTACCACAGATGGTTTAAATTCTCTTGCCTGTTTTTCTAAAAGATCAATACTTGTTGCGGCAGCCAATGCAGTAACTTTGAGATCTTTGTTACTGCGTACAATATCCAAAGTCTGGCTTCCGATCGAACCTGTTGATCCTATCACTGAAATATATTTCACTCTAGATCGCTCCTCCTGAAATCATAACTGTCAGATAATAAATAACTGGTGCAATAAAAATAATACTGTCAAAACGATCAAGAATTCCTCCATGTCCAGGAATCAGTGTACCATAATCTTTGATTCCAGAATCTCTCTTGATCGCAGATGCAGCCAGATCTCCGATCACGGAAACTGCTCCGCCAAGTCCACAGATAATAGGGAACATCGTAACCGGATTAAAACTAAATCTGATATATGTGTTTAAATACATTCCGTATAACGCTCCAAGAATTGCTGCACCAACAATTCCTCCAATAAGTCCTTCAATACTCTTCTTCGGACTTAAAATTGGAGACATCTTATGTTTTCCGATCAGCATTCCTGTACAATATGCCAAAGTATCATTTCCCCATGCAGCGAGGAATAATAATACAACAAACTCTCCTCCATTTTGTAATTCGCGGATCTGATAAATAAAGGACATCATAACACCAACATATACAAATCCAAAGAAAGCTGCCATCATCTGATCTACTTTATATTTTGGAAAACGTACAACATAACATCCAAGTAAAAAGATTAAAAATAAAATAATAATGGCTGTTGTCCATTGTTCCAGATCAAAAAACAATGCAACATAATAAAGTATCGTACCAGTGTAACCGATCACAGCTAAAGAAGATTTCTCAATATGATAAATCTTTAAAATCTCGCTGTATCCGATCAATGCAACAACCAATGTCATTGCAAATGTCACAACACCACCCATATATAAACCAAACGCTGCAATCAGCACTAAAATAATTCCACTGATCAGTCTCTGCTTAAACATAAACTTATATTCCTCCAAATCTGCGATCTCGTCCATTATAATATTCGATCGCTTTCATTAATTCTTTTTTATTAAAATCTGGCCACAGAACATCTGTAAAATAAAATTCTGTATACGCCAGCTGCCATAACATAAAGTTTGACAATCTTTCTTCTCCACTCGTACGGATCATCAGATCTGGATCTGGAAGCTCTTTTGTGTCCAGATATCCATTAAATACTTCCTCCGTGATCGCATCTTTTGATAAATTCCCATTCTCAAGATCATCTGCCATGTGTTTCATAGCTCTTACCATCTCATCACGGCTTCCATAATTTAACGCGATCGTAAAATTAATTCCTGTATTATCTTTAGATGCCTTCTCAAGTTCAATGATCTTTTCCTGTAAATCTTCTGAAAGTCCTGTAATATCACCGATAACTCTAACTTTCATATTATTTTTATTGGCACGTTTAATACATGTTTTTAAATAATCACGCAGTAATTTCATCAGTGCATTTACTTCGTCCTGAGGACGTTTCCAATTCTCTGTTGAAAATGCATACACTGTCAGGTATTTGATTCCGAGATCATGTGCATCCTCAATGATCTGCTCTACAACTTTACTTCCTTGTCTGTGTCCCATATTTCTAGGCAGATGACGCTTCTTTGCCCATCTTCCATTTCCGTCTAAGATAATCGCCACATGCTGTGGAATATTTAAATTCTCCATTCGGGCCTCCTGTGTAATATTCTGAATCTGATTCATTTTCATATGAAACAAAACAGGGCTGAGACTTCAACCCTGTTGATGATTCGATTAAACTGTCATGATTTCTTTTGATTTTGCTTCAACTGCTTCATCAATCTGTTTGATATATTTGTCTGTCATCTTCTGTACTTTATCTTCTTCATCTTTTGCCTGATCTTCATTCAGTTCTCCGGCTTTATTCTGTTTCTTGACAAAGTCATTTGCATCACGACGGATATTTCTAACAGCTACTTTTGCTTCTTCTCCACGTTTCTTGACGTCTTTTGCAAGTTCTTTTCTGCGTTCTTCTGTAAGATCCGGGAAGTTTAAGCGGATTGCTTTACCATCATTCGTTGGTGTGATTCCGATATCTGATACTAAGATTGCTTTCTCAATCTCTTTTAATAAACTTGGTTCCCATGGCTGGATCATGATTGTTCTTGCTTCTGGTACAGAAACGTTACCAACCTGTGCTACAGGAGTTGCAACTCCATAGTAATCAACTTTTACTTTATCTAATACGTGTGGGTTTGCACGTCCTGCACGGATTGTCATAAAGTCGTTTGCCATACTGTCTAAAGATTTCTGCATCTTGTCTTCAAATTGTTTTAACATGTTTCTTTCGTCCTCCTATTTATCAAACGGTTACATATGTTCCGTTAAATTCACCTTTCATTAAATTCTCAATACTGTTTTCTTCGTTTAATCCGAATACTGCAAGCGGCATCTTGTTTTCAAGACACATAATTGTTGCTGTCAGATCAATAACTCCTAATTTCTGGTCTAAAACTTTTTCCATTGTGATGCTGTCATATTTTACAGCATTTTCATTGACAGCTGGATCACTATCGTATACACCATCAATAGATTTTGCTAATAAAATAGCGTCTGCCTCAATCTCGATCGCACGAAGTGCTGTTGCTGTGTCTGTTGAGAAATAAGGATGTCCTGTTCCTCCTGCAAAAAATACAACTTTACCTTCGTCCAGAGCTTTGACAGCTTTGTCTTTTGAGAATAATTCTGTAAATGCTCCGCATACAAATGGTGTATATACTTCTGTCTTCATTCCAGCAGTTCTGAATGCATCTGATACATAAATACAGTTCATCACTGTTGCAAGCATCCCGATCTGGTCTGCTTTCGTACGTTCCATACTCTCACTTGTACGGCCTCTCCAGAAGTTCCCGCCACCGATAACGATCGCTACCTGAAGTCCTTCATCTACTAATGTCTTTACCTGACGTGCGGCATCTGCACAAGTTGCCTCGTCAAATCCTGTCTTCTTATCTCCGGCAAGTGCTTCTCCACTTAATTTTAAAAGCACACGTTTCATATCTTTTAAATCTTTCATTGATCTACCTCTTTTGTTCTTTCTTTGCCAAATCACTATGTGAAATTATATCATATCATCAAGAAAAGAACAACTATAAAAAGGACCTCTTTCAAGATTGAAAAAGATCCTTCTGTATTTATTGATTTCTTTTATATTATATATTAAGTTGTCACAGTCTCTTTCATGTTCGTACGAAAGATATCTTCGACCTCATTCTTTGAAAGTTTCAACACATAGGAAATCTCTGAGAACAAAATATTCTCTGCGGTTTTTAAATAGCGTTCATCTGTCGATGGAAAATTCTTTCCATTCAAAAATCTGGATCTCTTACGTTTTAAAAGTGACTTTACAAGTCTTAAGATTTCTTTAAAATCACATCCTCTGACACATTGTTTATAATTATCTTCTCTGAATTTCTCTTTTGTGATCTCAAAATCATCTAATTCCTTAAATTCCTTGAGATAAGATTTGATCTCATTGGAAGATAATAACTTGCGCATCTTCGTCTTCTTATTATCAACCGGAGTAAATATCTCCCGGTCTTCTTTGTGATATGGTCTTAAAATATAGTACAGTTTGTCTCCTGGCACTCCATCCATATCCATGGTTGTCACTTCTTCAACTTTACAAACACCTGTGCTTCCATAAACAATATACTCGCCTTGTTCAAACATTCATCTCATCCTTTCTATCTATTTGGCAAGTTTTCATGATATCTAAACAATTTCCTATATTCCTATTTTAACACAAGGTTTTTGAAATTTCTAATAATTTTTTCTACATTATCCAATTTAATCCAATTTTTGGATACCATCTACCACTTTTTGATATTCTTTCTCAATTTCATCAATGACTGGCAGCACTTCTTCTTGTTGTCCAGCACGAATCATATCAACTGCTTTTGCACTTTTTTGCTGTAAATGTGTAAATTCAAGATTACTTGCGATTCCCTTCATCGTATGAGTTGTTCTTAAAATCTCATCATAATCCATCTTTGCCACAGCCTCTTTGATCTGATCATAAGTTGGATCATCCAAAAATTTGCGTACAAATTTCTCAACCAGCTTCTGATTCCCCATCATGCGATTGCTTACATTTTCATAGTTTTCATCAATACTATCATAAAATTCCTGAATATTCATGACCTTTCTCCTCCTTATCAAATATATCTCCTAGTTTTATAATCCCCATGATTATATCATATTTTACATAATTCAACAAATCAATTTCTGTCTTTATACACCAGAAGTTTTTCCAACATTATAACTCTTTCCTCGATAATTTTTATCTTCTGTCTGTGTATAATGATGGCTTCTTCTATGATCACGTTCTTCATTTTCTTCAAGAATTTCCTGTTTCGCATTCATAACTAGCATCTGAAGCCTGTTTTCAATATTCGCAAAACTTACGTCTGGATCATAATCCAGTGGAAGAATCTGTGCATTTGGATACATTTCTTTTAATTTTTTTGAAATTCCTCTTCCGACAACGTGGTTTGGAAGGCATCCAAACGGCTGTAAAATCAAGAAATATCTGCATCCGTGTTCTGCATGATGAATGATCTCCCCTGGAATCAAAACACCTTCTCCCGCATCAAATGTATGATGAATTACCGGATCACTTGCTTTTACCAGCTCATCCATGCGAATTGCCGGCTTATACAGTGGATGATCCTTTGCGATCGAATCCGTCAGGCTGTGTGCCAGATCAAAGAAAGTATCCGCTGTCCTAAACCATATTTTCTGATCGATCGGTTTATTTAAGTGATATTCTTTTATCTGCGCATCCTGATAAAAATATGTTTTTCTGATAACATCCGTCATTCTTGCTTCAATAATCTCAAATCCATTATCTTCCAGATATCTTTCAATATCATGATTGGCACCCGGATGGAAATTCAGAAGATATTCTCCTACGATCAGAATCTGCGGTTTCAGGTTTGATCTGTCATAGGATATATTCTTCATAATATTGATTGCTTCTTTAAATCCTTTTCTTGCTCCGCGGACACCAGATTTCTCAAGTCCCTCGATCACACAGTCTAACGCTTTATCAAATGCCTTATCTGCACTTCCTTTGACTGTCTCATAAGGACGGATCTTTCGCAGTAATTCCTCCAGCACATCGATCATTGGCAGTGCAAATGCGATTTTTACAGAGGATGCAAGATTTAACTTAAATCCCGGATGCATGTTATGGGAATCCACATCGTCATTTGTAAGGATCGGAACATTTTCATATCCTGCATCATCCAATGCTTTTCGAAGTAGTGCTCCGTAATGTGTCAGACGGCAGTCACCCACATATTTTGCCATAACAACAGCGACATCTTTTCCGTCATATTTTCCACTTTCCAGTGCTGCCAATGCTTCCCCGATTACAATCTGTGCCGGGAAGCAAATATCATTATGTACATATCGTTTTCCAAGACGGATTGCATCTTCCCGCCCAATATCTAATGACACTGCTCTGATTCCCTGTCCCTTTAATGCAGCCGTCATGATCCGGCAGAATGCATGGGATGTATTTGGTACTAATGCAATCTTTTCTTTTTTATCCTGTTTTTTAAATTTGACCGCATATGGTTCCTGTAATTCATGTACATTAAGTTTCTTTTGTTTCTCTCTTCCCATTTTGACAGTTTCCAGGAATGAACGGACACGAATTCCAAGTGGTCCCTGGTTATCACTTTCATCAACTTTCAGAATCAGAGGTGTCTTACCAGAGATCTCTTTCATCATTCTTGTGATCTCATCAGATAAATAAGCGTCATGTCCACATCCAAAACTTACAAGCTGTACATACTCAAGATGTTCACTCTGTGCTGCAAGGATCGCAGATGACAGCATTCTTGCATGATAGTTATTTACTATGTCAATGCGGCTCTTAGACAACTGTGTTTTGTTCACTTCTGGCAGTGAATCTGCTGTTAATACTGCAATTCCTGCTTTTGTAAACATTTTAGAAAGATCATGATTTACCAATGTATCATTCTGATATGGACGTGAAGCCAAAACAACTGCAAAGCTGTCTTTTTCTTCTACATCATCTAAGATTTCCTGTCCACGTTTCTTTAGCTGTTCATCAAAAGATTTCTGTGCAAGATCTCCTGCTTTCATCGCTTCAAGCACTTCTTCTTTTGGAATATGATATTCATCCTGCATATACGCAAGCAGCTGGCGCTGTCTGTCTTTCTTCGTATGCCAGTGGAATAATGGTGCATCAAATGGCACATTCCATTTATCCTGTGGGTTATCAGAATTTCTGATAACGATTGGATATCCTTTCACAACAGCACACATAGATTCACTCGTTTTTTCTGTATTCTCTGGTGGTACTGTTGTGATTGACGGCATAAAGATTCTGTCTACATGATATTTCTTCACCAGATTCCTAAGATGTCCATGAACTAATTTTGCTGGGAAACATACTGTATCCGAGGTTACTGCTGATAAACCACTTTCATAAATTTCTCTTGTACTCTCATCTGACAACTGTACATTGTATCCTAACGTTTTGAAAAACGTTGTCCAAAACGGCATTGTATCCCAGTAAGAAAGTACTCTTGGAATTCCAATCGTAATATTTCTTTCCTTCTTTGGTGCCGGATATGGGTATTCTTTAAACAATAGCTGTTTACGTTCCCCAAATAAATCTGGAACGCTTTTATTCTTCTTGATTGTTTCTCTTAATTTCTTGGACACTTCCGTATTCTTTGGATCACCAATGATCTCACCTTTTTCACAACGATTGTTTGTTACCCATGAATTTCCATTTGAAAACTGTACGATCGTTCTCTGACAATGGTTGGTACAAAACGGACAAGGCGCATTTGCCTCCTGTGTATATGAAAATGTATCAAGATCTGCAAGATCCCATGCTTTCACACTTTCCGGATTCTTTTCATACTGTTCTTTGGCAATTAATCCTACACCAATAGCTCCCATGATTCCAGGATATGGTGCTCTTACCACTTCACGTCCTACATATTCTTCAATTGCACGTAAGACTGCATCATTTTCAAAAGTTCCACCCTGAACAACGATCTTCTTTCCTAAGGAATCAAGATTTGATACACGGATTACCTTTGTAAATACATTTTGAATGATAGAACGGCATAATCCAGCCATGATATCTTCTGGATTCTTTCCATTTCTCTGTTCCGTAATGATGCTGCTGTTCATAAATACCGTACAACGACTTCCCAAAACAGCTGGATTTTTTGATGCAAAAGCTTTATCTGCAATTTCTTTTGTTTGAATATGTAAAGATGAAGCAAAGTTTTCAAGGAAGGATCCGCATCCGGAAGAACATGCTTCATTTAGCAGGATATTTGTAATAACTCCATCTTCCAGCCAGATTGCCTTCATATCCTGTCCACCAATATCCAGAATAAAAGATGCATCTTTTACATATTTCTCAGAAGCTCTTGCATGGGCAACGGTTTCTACTGTATGACATGGAATCTCAAACGCTTTGGAAAAAAGCATTTCCCCATATCCTGTTGTTCCTGCAGAGAGAATCTCAAGTTTCGCTCCTGCATCTTCATATCGTTTTCTTAATTGAATTAATGCATCTTTGGCAACTTTCAGTGGATCTCCTTCATTTGGTGCATAAAAAGAATCAAGAATTTCCTCTTGTTCATCAAGCAGTACAAATTTGGTCGTTGTACTTCCGGCATCAATTCCAAGGAAACATCTTACTGTTTCCCCTTTTTGAGGCTGCTTCCATATTACCTTTTTCTTTTGATGTGCTTTCTTAAACGCTTCTTCCTCTTCTTTTGTCTCAAAAAATGGGGCTGCGGCTTCCCCTGATATATGGGTATTATTCTTCTGTGCATTTTCTAAAGCTTCTAACAGCTTATCAACATCTTTTGCTTTACTGTCTGCAAACATCTTCTCTAAAGACAATGCTGCTCCATATGCGATCATTAATTCTGAATGCTCTGGACAAAGAATTTCCTCTTCCTTAAGTTCCAGACGTTCAGCAAATACTTTCACCAATGTTGGATGAAAAGTTAATGGCCCACCTTCAAATGCAACTGGTTTTTTGATTTCAAGGCCTTGTGCAAGTCCTCCGATCGTCTGCTTTGCGATCGCATGGAATGCTGACAATGCAAGATCTTCCTTAGCTGCACCCTGATTTAACAATGGCTGGATATCTGTTTTTGCGTAAACACCACATCTTCCTGAAATATCATAAAGGTGTGTTCCTTTTTGTGCTAATTCATTAAAATGTTCCACTGGAACTTTCAATACAGATGCAATCTCATCAATAAATGCTCCCGTTCCACCTGCACAGCTTCCATTCATTCGCATATCTGCAACACTCTGTGGCTGTCCATTTTCGGAATCTTTAAAAAAGATCATCTTCGCATCCTGTCCACCTAATTCAATAGCCGTTCCTACTTGCTGAAACTGATCCTGCAGAGCAATCGCATTCGCAGCAACTTCCTGTACAAATGGTACTTTTAAAATAGAAGATACTGGTTTTGCCCCAGATCCTGTCAGACATAATTTGATCTTTTTTTGTTTTATATGACTGCAAAACTCTTTGATGCTTTTGATCACACTTGCAACCTGGTTTGCATGATGTCTTGCATAATCAGAAAATAACAGCTGATGATCATGATCAGCATCAACTGCTACTATTTTTGTTGTCGTAGACCCAACGTCGATTCCGACTAATATATTCTGTTCGTTTGATTTTATCGTCTCTTTATTCATCATTCGTTATCGTCTTATCTCCTTCTTTTGAGCTTTACGTTTTATCATAACGCAAAATTTCAAAAAATGTAAGACAAAATTTCGTTTTTAACACTTTCTTCACAGTCAAATATTGAGCTTTTTCTTCCGATTTTCCCAGTCAGGAAGGTATAAATCCATAAAATGATAAAATCTCTCATTATGACTTGGCTCCAGCAAATGACATAATTCATGTACCAACACATACTCTATACATTCTTCTGGTTTTACTGCCAGCTGAAGATTCATTCGGATCTTTTTGCTGTGGATGCTGCAGCTTCCCCATCTGGTTTTCATATCCCTGATCGTAAAGCCAGTACAATGAACTCCCATTACAGGTTCCCATTTCATTGCATATTCTATGATCTTATTCTCCAGCCACTTTCGCTGCTCTATCGAGATTTCCTTTTGTTGAAATGTTTTTTGATTCTTCATTTTTTCATGATTTTTCAAAATCCAGCGTTCTTTCTTCTTAAGAAATCGAAAAACCTCTTCATCAGAGATTCTCATCGGTACAGTGACAAGAACATCTCCCTTCGGAGGTTTAATATAAATATTCATATTTTTAATTTTTCTACGCTGGATCTCGATCTTTATGTTTCCTATCTGTGTTGTCATTTCCTATGTCTTCCTTTTTGTATGATCATTTTAAGCAGCAAATAAATAACAATAACCAGCCCCATAATAAAACCAGCCACACTAATATACGGCATTCCATCAATACTTGGGGAAATGTCACTTAAACATAATAATGCAGAGCTAAACCACAATGCCATAACGATCAATGTAAGAATCAAGTGATCGATTCCTTTTTTCATATCACGTCTTACTTCATCCATCTGTGATGATTCAAGATTAATCCTTACTTGTCCATTCTTCGTAATATTCAAAAGATCTGATATCTGTGCCGGAATCTCCAAGGATTTCTTGGATGAGCCATAGATATCTCTTAATGCGTGTTTTACTTCTCTCTTAAGATCAATCTCGTTTATCATATTGGCCGACATATAAGATGTCAGGATCTTGATCATATTCACCTGTGGCGAACAAAGTTTTAAGGTTCCTTCCATCGTCACCATACTTCTTGCTAACAGCGTAATATCTGAATCAATTGCTATCTGATGTTTCTTCAGCAAGTCCAGTGCATCTTCCATCAGCTCGCCAAGATCCATGGTTCCAAAATCCATATTCATGTACTTGCCAACCATATCATCAAGATCTGTATATAAACTAGCATGATCTATCTTCTGCGTTGCTTTCCCAAATGATAAAAATGCATTCTTAAGCTCATAGATATCATTCTTTAAGATTGCTGTGATCGCACGTTTCATGATCGCACGATAATGTTCTGATAAATTTCCTGCCATTCCAAGATCAAGCCAGACAATCTGCCCTTCACTGATCCATAAATTTCCCGGATGAGGATCCGCATGAAAAAATCCATCTGAAAGAATCTGCTTACAATAGTTCTGCGCTGTTTTCTGTCCGATTTCATAACGGTCATATCCTTCTTCGTCCAATTCTTTGATATGATCGATCTGTATCCCATCTATATAACTCATAACAAGAAGATAACGATTCGAATATTCTTTATATACTTTCGGGCAGGTTACATATCTGACATCTTCCTGATTCTTATAAAATCGTTCCAGATGCTGTGCTTCCTTAATAAAGTCCATCTCTTCCTTGGAAGTCTCCCAAAGTTCATCGATCACCTTTCTAAAATCAATGAGCTCTCCCGTTCCTGTTGCAAAATTTAAAAATCCAGAGGCCTTCTTAAGCAATGCAAGATCTTCTTCCATCATCTGCTTGATATTCGGCCTCTGAATCTTTAATACAACTTTCTTTTTGTCTTTCAGCACAGCCTCATGAACCTGTGCGATTGATGCGCATCCGATCGGTTCTTTGTTGATCTCCTGAAAAATCTCATTTGGTTCTTTATGAAGTTCTTTCTTAAGAATCCCCCATACAGTATCAAAGTCCATTGGTTTCACATCGGTTCGAAGTCTTGCAAGTTCTTTACAGTAACGCTCTGGCAGTATATCTGAACGCATTGACATAATCTGCCCAAGCTTTACATACGTCGGCCCAAGATCTTCTAAAATCCCACATAATTTAACTGGATCAATCCCTTGTGTTACCTTGTGTTCTTTTAATACATGAAGAATCTCTTTCAGTCTTCCTGTTTCCTGTTTCATAAAAACCTCTTTTTAATCATTCTGCTTCTTCTGCTGAATCAATCGATTCTTCCTCCAAATCTGTTGTCTCAGGTTCTTCTGTTTCTTCTATCTCTTCAGATTCTTCACTTTCCGCTTCCTGTTTTTCTTTCTGAAGTGCTTCTGCCTTTGCAATTCGTTCTTTTAACAGTTCAAGATCTTCTGCTGACATTTCATCAACGCACTCAAACGCATTATCGTATTTTTTTGTGACTTTTACAAAAACATGTTCTTTCACTTTCTTTTTTGCATTATGCTTAAGTTCCTGATTCAGAACTTTTCCCTGCTCCACGGTCTGTTCACCTTTTTCGATCATTTTCTCAACGATGTCTTTTGTGACTTCAGCCGTTGTAGCCGCTGCACCTACACTTGCTAAAAATGCCTTTTTAATTCCATTTGTTAAATCCATAACGTCATCATCCTTTCTTAAAAAGTATAATCATTTGTTATATTTATTTTACCACTACAAATCTTCAAGGACAACCGTAAATGGACCATCATTTATCAAAGAAACCTCCATATGTGCACCAAATACTCCTGTCTGCACGATATCTATTTCTTTTTTACATTCACCAATGATATATTCATATAACTCCTCAGCTTTTTGGGGATCTCCAGCTTGTGTAAAACTAGGACGATTTCCTTTTTTACAGCTTGCATAAAGTGTAAACTGAGATACCAGTAACAGCTCTCCTCCTACATCTTTCAGAGAAAGATTTGTTTTCCCGTTCTCGTCTTCGAAAATGCGCAAATTGATCATTTTTCTAATGTATTTATCTGCTTCTTCTTTTGTATCTTCGTGTCCTACTCCGATCAAAACCAGATATCCATTTTTTATCTTTCCAGTATATTCACCATCTACTTTTACAGATGCTTCTTTCACTCTCTGAATCACAAATTTCATCGATCTTCTTCCTTTCCAACACATAACTGTGTTATATAATTTTATAAAAGAAAAGGATCAGAAATTTAAAATCTCTGATCCCTTGTATTCTTATGTAAGGTAAATAAATCCTAGTTATTGATTAATTTATCTTCGTTGCTCCAGCTGTATAAGCTACGGATTTCTTTTCCGA
>CAJMOO010000011.1 GCA_905215045.1 uncultured bacterium
ATAAGCCCTTATAGGGCTAGTACAAACCACCGGCTAAGCCGGTGGTTTTGATTATTTATAGTTCTGATCAAAGAGAAGATTTGATAAGTTTGATTCGAGACTGATATTCTTCATCTGTTAAATAAATCTTTTCTTTCGTATCTGTAAATGGTATTCCCCATTCAGGTCCATCTTTTTTCTTTGGTACGATGTGTACATGAAAATGGGAAACAAGATCACCGTATATCGCATAATTAATCTTATCTGCATGGAAAATTTTCTTCAAAACAGAAGCAACTTCTGAGAGTGATTTAAAAAATACTTTTTGCTCTTCTTCTGAAAGTTCAAAAAGTTCTTCTCGATGATCGTGAAAAGCAAGGACACATCGACCTGGATAACGTTGATCTTTGAAAAGATACAAAGTACTATTCTCAAAATCACAGATTTTAATCATTAAATCAGATAATTCATGGTTTTTTGTACAGTAAAAACAATTTTCTTTTTTCATAGATGATCTCCTTTATGGTATTTAAAATTTGATTATTAGAGTGCTCAAAATGATTTTGCCACTTACATCAAACTATAACATGAAAAATAAAAAAGTAAATAGGTACGACAAGAAAAAGTAAAGTTGTATGACTAATTTTATGCAGAAAATAAATTAGTATTGTGTAAAATATACAAAAATAAAAGAAAATAATGTATATAATAACGAAAATATCGAAAATAATTGACAAGTAATCGGACAAGTGAGAAGATAAGTACAACAAATACATCGGATGAATTTGACGAAACGAGTATGACAAACAAAATGTGAGAATGGAGGAAGAAATTATGGCAAGACAAAGAGCGGGAAAAATAAAGCAAGTAATAGCATTGATGCTTGTATCAATACTGCTGGTATTTTCCGCAACAGGGTGTGGAAAAACGAGTTCGGCAAAAAAAGAAGAGCAGATTGTTTTTCGAATGGCAATTGTAGATGGAGAGGCATCTCCAATTTACAAAGGTGCTAAGAAAATGGCAGATGAGGTTCTAAAGAAAACCAATGGACGAATCAAGATCGTAGTAGTAACAGGTGGAGCACTTGGTGATGAAAGAGGTTCTGTAGAACTTTGTTCACAAGGAGATCTGGATATTGCATCTGCTGCGAACTCAGTATTAACAAACTGGATTCCTGAAATGAATATCCTTGACCAAGCTTATCTTTGGGAGAATGAAGAACAGGCACATGCAGCGGTTGATGGACCAGTAGGTGATCTGATCGAGAAAGCAGCATATGACAAATTGAATGTACATGTGATCGGATATCTTGAGTCAGGATTCAGAGATACATTCTCTAAAAAGCCAATCAAAACAATATCAGATTTTAAAGGAATTAAGATCAGAACAATGCAGAATCAGTATCATATGGCGGCATTCCAGTCATTTGGTGCAATGCCAACAGCAATGGCATATAACGAAGTATTTACTGCATTGCAGCAAGGAACGATCGATGCATGTGAAAATGCAGTAAGTAACTGTTTATCTAACGGATATTATGAAGTTACAAAAAACGTAACTTATTCACATCATGCATTTACTTATGTTCCAGTAATGATTTCAGATAAAGCATGGAAGAAGATTCCAAAAGACCTGCAAGATGAATTTATGGAAGGATGCAAAGAAGGATATGTGGCAGAACGTCAATATCTGAAAGAAGAGAATGATAAGGCCGTAACAGAACTTAAGAAAAAAGGCGTAAAATTCTGGAATATTGATATGGATCAGCTAAGAAAAGCTTATAAACAGGAAGCGAAAGAAAAGAATTTTACATTTGATCCTAAATGGCAGGCAGCAATTGATCAAACGATCAAGGAACATCCAACGAAAGGAGAATAAAGATGAAAAAAGTACTTGGTACACTTACAAAAGTAGAACAAGTCATTATGGTTGCAACATTTGCAGTCATGGTTGCAAGCTCTTTTGCTCAGGTTGTCAATCGAAATATTTTTAAATTACCAATCGCATGGTTTGATGAAGCATCTACTTATTGCATGATCTATATGGCATTGATCGGAACGGAAATAGGATTAAGAGATGGAACACAGATTGCGGTAACAGCAGTTGTAGACAAACTGCATGGAGCAGGCAAGAAAATAGTACAGATCGCATCTAAGATCGTTGTTTTGATATTCTCAGTATCTGTACTGATCGCAGCAGTTAATATGGTAAATCAACAGATCGTTACAGGACAGACATCAGCAGCATTACATCTTCCAATGGCAGTTCCATATGCAGCATTAGTTATCAGTTTTGCAATGATCGTGATCGTGCAAGGTTTGTTGATGATCGGTATGATCATAGATTTTGTCAAAGGAAAAAATGAAGAGGAGGAAGCATAATGGGAACAGGATTACTATTATTTGGTTCAATGGCATTGTTTCTGATCATCGGTGTTCCGATTGCATTTGCTTTAGGAGCAGCCGTCTGGACAACAATTGTATTTAGCCCTGACTTTCTTGTAACAACAGGAATTATCGGACAGAGAATTTTTGGAGGATTGGAATCCACATCGATCATGGCAATTCCATTCTTCATTCTAGCAGGAAACCTAATGACAAAAGGTGGTATTTCAAAAAGACTGGTTGACTTTGCAAACAGTATTGTAGGTGGTGTAAGAGGTGGAATGGCATTAGCCCTTGTACTTGCATGTGCTTTTTTCGCAGCATTATCTGGTTCAGCACCAGCGACAGTTATTGCCATCGGATCTATGCTTTATCCAGAAATGACGAAGATGGGATATCCAAAGGATCGTACAGCCGGGCTGTTGGTAGTATCTGGAGGATTAGGACCTATTATCCCACCAAGTATCATCATGGTTGTTTATGCGACGATCACAGGAGCATCGATCAGTGAAATGTTTACATCAGGAATGTGTATTGGAATTATGATCATGATCACACTGATGGTTGTAGTACTCTTATTAGCCCGTAAAGAAAAATGGCCAAAAGCAGAAAAAAGACCAACTCTAAAAGAATTTGGAGAGACTTTCGTAAAAGCGATTCCGGCAATTTTACTTCCAGTTATTATTTTGGGTGGTATTTATTCAGGATTACTTACACCAACAGAATCTGCAGCGGTAGCAGTTGTATGGGCATTCATTGCAGGAATGTTTATCTATAAAGAAGTATCAGTAAAAGACCTTGTTCCAATTTTTCTTGATAGTGCAAAAGGATCAGCAATGATCTTATTCATCATAGCTACATCAACAGCTTTCTCATGGATCTTTGCTTACTCAGGAATTTCAGGACATTTAGTACACTTTATTGTTGGAATGAATTTAAATAAAACATTATTCTGTCTGGTAGTCGCAGTAATTCTTCTGATATTTGGTACTTTCCTTGAAGGAATAGCAACTTGTGTACTTATGGTACCAATCTTATGGCCAATCGCAGCAGGACTTGGAATTGATGCAGTTCATTTTGGAATGATCGTTTCTATTTCAAACGTTGTTGGAACGATGACACCACCAGTAGCGGTAAATATTTTCTCGGCAGCTTCGGTATCAAAATTAAAGATGGGAGAGATCGTAAAAGGTCAGATACCATTCTTCATCGGATACATAGCGGTATTCCTGTTGGTAGTATTAGTCCCAGGATTTAGCCACATATTTGGATAGATATATTTTAGATTAAAAGATAAATAAGGAGGACATCATGCAAAATCTAGAAAATAAGAAAAGAATGGAGACTTGGAAAGTTCAGTCTTCAGATGAAAAAGGATTTCATAAAGTGATCACACCAGATACTTGTGAGTGTCAGGAAGCACAAATGTTTCGATTAAATCTTTCAGCAGGAGAATCATATACATTAGAATCCAAAGAGTTGGAATTACATCCGGTTCTTTTGGCAGGAAAGGCAAAATTAAGCGGACATGCAAGTCTGGATCAGGACATGGAGAAATTTGATTCTTGCTATATTCCAGGAAATGATAAGTTAACGATTACTGCAAAAGAGGACTGTATCTTCTATATTGCAGGAGCAAAATACGAAGGGATCGGAGAACCACATTTTAGAAAATTTGATATCACACTTCCTATTGGAGATGTGCATCAGATTCATGGTGAAGGAGTAGGACAGAGAGAAGTTATGTTTACTTTGGCACCACAGGATTCAGCTTCAAAGCTGATCTGTGGACTGACTTGGTCAGGAGAAGGTGCATGGACAAGCTGGCCACCACATCAGCATGAAAAAGATTTGGAAGAAGTTTATTGCTATTTTGATATGCCACTTCCAAAATTCGGATTCCACATCAGTTATTTAAAGAGTGGCGAAGTGGAAGACATTGTAACACATACTGTACATTCTGGAACAATGGTACAGGCACCATGTGGATATCATCCAACAGTTGCAAGTCCTGGAAGCCGCAACGCATATTTGTGGGTATTAGCAGCATTTCGTCCAGAAAGCAGAAGATATGATCTAGCGATCAATGACCCAGTTTTTGATAAATAGAATAGAAAATCGATAGAAAGGAAAATGAGATATGAAATTAAATGATCTGACAGGAAAAACAGCAATCGTAACAGGAGCAGCACAAGGATTGAGCTGTGGAATGGCAGAAGGACTTATGGAAGCTGGAGCAAAAGTATGTATCATGGATATTAATCCAAAAGCAGAAGAAACAGCAAAACAATTTGTAGAAAAAGGTTATGAATGTGAGGCAGTCATTACAGATCTTGGAAATGATGAAACAAGAGAAGCAGCTTTTTCACAGGCAGTTGAAAAATTAGGTGGACATCTTGACATTTTAGTTAATGGAGCTGGTGTACAGAGAAGATATCCAAGTGAAGAATTCCCTTTAAAAGAATGGGACTTTGTAATCAATGTTAACTTAAGAAGTGTATTTGCGTTATGTCAGCTCGCAGGAAAGACATTTATGAAACAGGATAGTAAAGGAAAGATCATTAATATTGCATCAATGCTTTCTTTCTTTGGTGGATATACAGTTCCAGCATATGCAGCATCAAAAGGTGGAGTTGCACAGGTAACAAAAGCATTATGTAATGAATGGGCTGAAAAAGGAATTAACGTAAATGCTTTAGCACCAGGATATATGGCAACAGAAATGAATACAGCGCTGTTAGATCCTTCAAATCCTAGAAATGCAGCAATTACAAACCGTATTCCTAAAAAAGAATGGGGTACACCGGATGATATGAAAGGACCAGTTGTATGGTTAGCATCTGATGCATCTGATTATATCAACGGAGCAGTTATTCCAGTTGATGGTGGATATTTAGTACGTTAATGAATGAAGAAATAGATTTGGTGAATATAGAAAGGATAGACATGAAAGTTATTATTACAGACTGCGATCATGACAGTATTGATATTGAGAAAAAAGTATTTAAAGATGCAGGAATGGAAGTTGAATTAAAACAGGCGATCACGGAAGATGAAGTGATCGCACAATGCCAGGATGCAGAGATTTTTATAGTACAGTATGCAAAAATTACAGAAAAAGTAATGGATAATTGTCCAAAATTAAAATATGTTGTTCGTTATGGTGTAGGTGTAGATACGATCGATGTACCAGCTGCAACAAAACATGGAATTCAGATTGGAAATGTACCAGATTATGGAATGAACGAAGTAGCAGATCATGCGATCTCACTAGCACTTGCAATGGTAAGAAAAATCGTAAAAATGAATGCATTTACAAAAGCAGAAAAATGGGATTATACAAATTCAATTCCTGTACATCGTTTTAATCAGATGACAGTTGGAGTCATTGGATTAGGTCGTATTGGAAGAAATTTTGCGAAGAAAATGAATGCATTAGGATTTAAAGTCATTGGAACAGACCCATATTTTAAGCCAACACCAGAGACAGATGAATATGTTACACCAGTGACAATGGAAGAAGTGATTGAAAAATCTGATGTGATTTCTCTTCACTGCCCAGCAGATGGAAATATTGATCTGTTTAATAAGGAAACATTTAAAAAGATGAAAAATAACGCAGTACTCATTAATGTGGCAAGAGGCGGAATCATCAACGAAGAAGATTTAGACCAGGCGTTAACAGATGGTGAAATTGCAGGAGCAGCTCTTGACTGCATGCTTGGTGAACCAGTATCAAAAGATTCTCCTTTATTTAAACATGAGAATATTATCGTTACACCTCATATGGCATGGTATTCTGAGGAAGCTGCACAGGAATTAAAGAGAAAAGTAGCAGAAGAATCTGTACGTTTTGCAAATGGTGAGGAAATTCACTATCCGATCAACCATCTTTCTTAGGAGGCACATTATGGAACAAGGAATGTTATTTGATAAAATCAAAAAAATAGGAATCGTGCCAGTTGTGAAACTAGAAGATGCACAGGATGCAAAACCTCTTGCGAAAGCATTATGTGATGGGGGATTACCATGTGCAGAAGTCACATTTCGTACAGAACAGGCAGCAGATGCTATTAAAAATATGAAAGAAGCATATCCAGAAATGCTTGTTGGAGCAGGAACAGTACTTACAACTTCACAGGTGGACGAAGCGGTCAATGCAGGCGCAGAGTTTATTGTAAGTCCAGGACTTAATCCTGAAGTTGTAGAATACTGTATAGAAAAAAATATTCCAATCTTACCAGGATGTGCTAACCCAAGCGACGTTGAACAGGCAATAAAATATGGCTTGAAAGTTGTAAAATTTTTCCCAGCGGAAGCAGCAGGAGGAATTAAAACGATCAAAGCGATGGCAGCACCATATCATCAGATGAAATTCATGCCAACAGGTGGGGTTAATCTTGACAACATAAATGAATATCTGAATTTTGATAAGATCATTGCCTGTGGTGGTACGTGGATGGTGAAAGATAATTTGATCAAAGAGAAAAAATTTGATGAAATTCAAAACCTGACAACACAGGCAGTACACAAAATGCTAGGGTTTAAACTGGCACATATAGGAATTAACTGTGACAATGAAGAACAGGCGCACAAAGTAGCAGAAGCATTTGATTTTATGTTTGGATTTGCACCAAAAGAAAATCCAAGTTCCATTTTCTCTGATACTTATGTAGAAACAATGAAAACTCCATTTTTAGGAACAAAAGGACATATTGCAATTGCGGTAAATTCAGTAGAACGTGCGAAAGCTTATCTGGAACAAAAGAATATTGCATTTAATGAAGACAGTGCAGTATATCGCCCAGATGGAAAGATGCAGGCTGTTTACATGGCACAGGAAGTTGGTGGATTTGCAATTCATCTTGTGAGAAATCCAGCATTATCATAGAAGAAAGGAGGCAAGATCATGGGGAAAACAATACTGTTTGGAGAACCAATGGCACTTTTGATCGCAGATACAACAGGACCATTAGAAAATGTAGAGCATTTTACAAGAGCACTTTCAGGAGCAGAAGTCAATGTATCGATCGGATTGACCAGATTAGGTCACAGTGTGGAATATCTTACCAGATTAGGAGATGATCCATTTGGTCATTACATTGCTAAGACATTAGGAGAGAATCAGATTGGTATTTCACTTCTTAGTTATGATCCTGTTTATCGAACAGGGATTCAGCTGAAAAACAGAGTTACTGATGGAAGTGATCCATATGCACCATATTATAGAAAAGGATCAGCAGCATCACATATTTCAGAAAAAGAAATTGATGCGATCGATCTTACAGATGTGAATCTGGTACATATTACAGGAATTCCACCTGCATTATCACAAAGCGCCAGAAAAGCGACATTTCGTCTGATGCAACGTGCAAAAGATAAAGGAATTTTTATCACATTTGATCCAAACTTGCGACCTGCATTATGGGAAAATGAAGAAACAATGCGCTCAGTGATCAATGAATTAGCTTCTATGGCAGATGTAGTTCTTCCAGGAATTGAAGAATGTAAGATTCTTCTCGGAACAACAGATATGGAAGAAGCAGCTCAGATGTATCAAAAAGCTGGTGCAAAGATCGTCATCATTAAAGATGGATCAAAGGGAGCATTTGTAAAAGAAAATGAAAACACTTATACAGTTCCAGGATTCCATGTCGATAAAGTCGTTGATACAGTAGGAGCCGGTGATGGATTCGCAGTCGGAGTCATCAGCGGAATCCTCGAAGGAAGAACGATCAAAGAAAGTGTAAGACGAGGAAATGCCATTGGAGCGATCCAGGTAATGAACATCAGTGATAATGAAGGACTTCCAACAAAAGAAGAACTTGATAAGTTTATAGAAACAAATAAATAAAGATGGCGTAATGTCATACAAATTCCTAACATATAAATATCCTTTATAAAACAATAAAAATAAAACTCCAAAAACACAGAAAGCTGTCGCTAGTTTAGATGCGACAGCTTTCTTTCTCTAAATACTCGATAGACCTTCAACTCATACAATTAAAAAATTTTACAAAAACTTATTATTCCCATGTACTTTCCCTTAATCTTCCAAGTTTATAGTTCTGGTCAAAATGACAACAGGAACCTACAAAGGAAAAGAAAAACAGGCGATCAATCCAAGCGGAACTTTATTTGGAGCGGACTGTAAAGTAGGAGCAAGGATTATCTGGAAGTCTTGGTGTTGTATTAACAGTACCGATCACAGCATTGATCGCATCATTTCTTGCAGTGCGCAAAAAATAAATTTTATAATTCATAAAATAAATCATAAATATAGTCTATGGATTTTATAAAAAACATCTATAAATCTATTGACACAGAAAAAAATTTCATGTATCGTAAAAACATCAAAACAAGGAGAAACTAAGATGACAACAAGTAAGATGAATAATTGCACATTTTATTACTTTAGCTTTCAGGGTTATTATTTTTATCCTGACTATTTTTGTTGCAATGAATCATCGCCAAAACTTATGTCACTTTAAACCGACAGAGTAAAACATTTAAGGCATGCATTCTTGCAACAGAGTGCATGCCTTTTCTTTTTACTCAAAGAAACAAAGGCCGCACCAGAGAAGCAGGATAGAAACGACTTGCCAGGAAAGGACGAACATCATGATTATTATTTTAAAGAAACAGGCAGAAGAAGCAAAGATCAACGCATTAAAGAAAGAGATGGAAGAGCAGGGACTGGGAATCCACGAATCCGAAGGTGTTAACACAAGGATCCTTGGATTAGTGGGAGATACATCTGTTGTAGATATGCGTCATATCATGGCAAACAGCATCGTTGAAAATGTACAGCGTATTCAGGAGCCATACAAGAAGGCCAACAGAAAATTCCATCCAAACGATACAGTTGTTGATGTAAACGGAGTAAAGATTGGTGGTGGAAACTTCCAGGTGATCGCAGGGCCATGTTCTATTGAGACAAAAGAACAGATCACAGAAGTCGCAAACGATGTGAAGAATTCTGGTGCAGGATTATTAAGAGGAGGAGCTTTCAAACCAAGAACTTCCCCATACTCTTTCCAGGGACTTCATGGAGAAGGATTAGAATTATTATTAGAAGCTAAGAAAGCAACAGGACTTCCAGTTGTTACAGAGATCATGGATGCAAGTCATCTTCCATTATTCGAAGATGTGGACCTGATTCAGGTTGGAGCAAGAAATATGCAGAACTTTGAATTATTAAAAGAATTAGGAAAGATCAACAAACCAATCTTATTAAAGCGAGGACTTGCAGCAACGATCGAAGAATGGTTAATGAGTGCAGAATACATTATGGCAGGTGGAAATGAGAATGTAATCCTTTGTGAGAGAGGAATCCGAACATACGAGACAGCTATGAGAAATACATTAGACCTTTCTGCAATCCCTATGATCAAGAAAAAATCCCATCTTCCAGTTATGGTAGATCCATCTCATGCAACAGGAATCAGAGATATGGTAGAGCCAATGGCATTAGCAGCGATCGCAGCAGGGGCTGATGGATTAATGGTAGAAGTTCACAATGATCCAGCCAAAGCATTATGCGATGGGCCACAGTCACTGACACCAGAACAGTTTGATACATTGATGAAGAAGGTAAATAAGACAAGAGAATTCTTTCAGACATTATAACTAGAAAAAATCTTGCTGAGAATTGTAAATTGGGATATACTATAACTAAAGAAAGAAAAAGACAACCCGGGAATCCATTGATTTCCGGGTGTTTGTCAGTTTTATAGATTCTAGGGAAAAAGGAGAGATATCTTATGAAAGTAATCGTTGGACTGGGGAATCCGGGAAAGAAATATGACAACACAAGACACAATATTGGATTTGAAGCCCTTGATTATATTGCAGACAAAGAAGGCATAAGTATAAATACAGGGAAACACAAAGCATTGATCGGAACTGGTTATATGGGAGGAGAAAAGGTCCTTCTTGTGAAACCACAGACATTTATGAACTTAAGCGGGGAAAGTCTTCGTCCAATCATGGATTTCTATAAATTAGAGCCAGAAGATTTTATCATTATTCATGATGATATCGACCTTGATGTTGGAAGACTGCGTATCCGAAGAAAGGGAAGTGCAGGGGGACATAATGGACTGAAAAGTATCATCAGTCATTTAGGAAGTATGGATTTCCCAAGGGTGAAGATCGGTGTTGGAGAGAAACCAAAAGGATATGATCTGGCAGATTATGTATTAGGACATTTCACAAAAGAAGAACAGGCAATCTTTGCGGAACGTTTTGATGAAGTGTACGATGCAGTACAGCTGATCGTTATGGGCGACATCACAGAAGCGATGAACCGCCACAATAAGAAAAAGCAGGGATAGAAAGTGTTAGAACATATATTAAAAAATGATCCGGTATACAGACAATTAATAGAAGGAATTGAAGATTACCGTGGTCCGGTTCTTGTATCAGGATGTACGGACACAGCAAAATGGCATCTTACAAGTCTGATCGGAAATAAAAAGAAAAAACAATTTAAGATCATCATTGTGCCAGATGAGAACAAGGCAAGACAGTGGGTGGAAGCAAGCCGTTTCTTTGGAGAAAAGGCACAGTATATTCCAGCAAAAGACCCACTGTTTTATACAGCCGATGTTCATGGAAATGCGATCGCAAGAGATCGTATGCTGGCGATCAAACAGATTTTAGATGATAAATGTGGAACCTTTGTCATGACGATCGATGCTGTGATGGATCAGGTTGTGCCATTAAATGATATCAAAAATCATAAAATGACATTTAAGACAGGACAAACATTAGAAGAAGCAGCGATCGCAGAAGAATTTGTTGCCAGAGGCTACGAAAAAGCACCATTTGTTGAGGCTCCAGGTGAGTTTGCTGTGCGAGGAGGAATCATTGATATTTTCCCATACACGCAGGAAAGCCCATATCGTATCGAACTATGGGGAGATGAAATTGATTCGATCCGAAGTTTTGATAAAGAAAGCCAAAGATCCATCGAAGAAGTCGATACTCTGACCATTTATCCGGCATCAGAGATCATTTTAAACCAGCCAAGGATTGAACAAGGTCTTCGAAATATGGAAGAAGATTATGAGAAGTTATCACAGAAGTTTAAAAAAGAAAAAAAATATGATCAGGAAGCCCGCCTAAGAAAAGAAATGGACCGTGTTCGTGAGGAATTAAGGGAACTTCATATGTTGATCGGAGTAGAAGGTTATCTCCCATATTTTTATGAAAATACAGAATGCATCTTAGATTATTTTCCAGAAGAAAGCATGATCTATATGGATGAACCAAAACATATCAGAGAACGTGCAGATGCATTTTATCTGGAATTCTCAGAGAGTATGAAAAGTCGTCTGGAAGGTGGGTATCTTCTGCCTAAACAGGCGAATACGGTAACAGATTACGAGAGCATTTTATATCAGATTGAGAAACATAAGATGCTGTGTTATTCAATCTTATCTGCTGAGATCAATGATTTTAGAGTTGCTAGAACCTTATTTATGGATACAAAATCCATTCAGTCTTATAACAACAGTTTTGAGCAGTTAGTCAAAGATCTTACCAAATATCAGAGTAAGGACTACAGGATCGTTGTTGCTTCTCCATCTGTTACAAGAGCGAAACGTTTAAGCAGTGATCTGAGAGAAAATGGTTTGGTTGTGACCTATGATAAGGACTTGAAATACGGAGTGGAAGCAGGGCAGATCGTTGTCACAGCAGGAAAGCTTCTGACAGGAATTGAATATCCGGCAGCCAAATGGGTATTAATCTCAGAAGGAGACATTTTCAAAGGAAGAGAAGAAAAAAAGCGCCGAAAGAAAGAGAAGAAAAAACAAGGAGGAAAGATCCGAAGTTTTGCAGATATCAATATCGGTGATTACGTTGTTCATGAAAAACATGGAGTCGGTATTTACCGCGGAATCGAAAAGATCACAACAGATGGGGTTGAAAAGGACTACATCAGTATTGAATATCAGGGCGGCGATAATTTATTTATTTTAGCATCAGCCCTAGACCAGATCGCAAAATACGCAAGTGCAAATGCAAGAAAGCCGAAACTTCATAAATTAGGTGGAAATGAATGGAAGAAGACGAAAACACGTGTCAAAGGTCAAGTCAAAGATATTGCGGAAGAACTCGTGCAGTTATATGCACTAAGACAGGCAAAAGAAGGATATGTCTATGACAAGGACACTGTATGGCAGAAAGAGTTTGAAGAATTATTTCCATACGATGAAACGCAGGATCAGTTAAATGCGATCGATGATACGAAAAGGGATATGGAAAGCAAGAAGATCATGGACCGACTGATCTGTGGAGATGTCGGGTATGGCAAGACAGAAGTAGCGATCCGTGCAGCATTTAAGGCAGTAGACAATGGAAAACAGGTGGCGTATCTCGTACCAACCACGATCCTTGCACAGCAGCATTACAATACATTTGCACAGAGATTTCATGATTACCCGATCACCGTACGCATGATGTCTAGATTTTGTACAGCAAAAGAGCAGAAAGAGACGATTGAAGGACTCAAAAATGGAACGGTAGATGTCGTGATCGGAACGCATCGCTTATTGTCCAAAGACATGCAGTATAAGAATCTGGGACTGCTCGTAATTGATGAAGAACAGCGTTTTGGAGTGACACATAAAGAAAAGATCAAGACAATGAAAAAAGATGTCGATGTCTTATCATTATCTGCTACACCAATTCCAAGAACCCTGCATATGAGTCTGATCGGAATCCGTGACATGAGTGTATTAGAAGAACCACCGCATGACCGAAGAGCGATCCAGACATATGTTATGGAATATAATGAAGAACTGGTCAAAGAAGCGGTCTACCGCGAAATGACACGTGGTGGGCAGGTATATTATGTGTATAACCGTGTCAATAATATCGCAGAAGTGACAGCCGAATTACAGAGATTGCTTCCAGATGCGAAAGTTGCATTTGCACATGGACAGATGAAAGAACGCGAACTGGAAGAGATCATGATGGGATTTATGAACCATGAGATCGATGTATTGGTATCTACAACGATCATCGAGACAGGATTAGACATTCCGAATGTAAATACAATGATCATTCATGATGCCAACCAGCTTGGGCTGTCCCAGTTGTATCAGTTAAGAGGACGTGTTGGAAGATCGAATCGAAATGCATTTGCATTTTTGATGTACAAAAAGAACACACTGTTAAAAGAAACCGCAGAAAAACGATTACAGGCGATCCGTGAATTTACAGATCTGGGATCCGGTTATAAGATCGCAATGCGAGATCTGGAGATCCGTGGAGCAGGAAATCTTTTGGGACAGGCGCAATCCGGTCATATGGAAGCAGTTGGATACGATCTGTATTGCAAGATGCTGAATGAAGCAGTCTTGAGATTAAAAGGCGAATTAAAAGACGAGGATGAATTTGACACAACACTCGATCTCGACATTAACGCATTTATTCCATCAACGTATGTATATAATGAATATCAAAAACTGGAATTATACAAACGTATTTCATCCATTGAATCCAAAGATGAAATGGAAGATATGACAGATGAGTTGATCGACCGTTTTGGGGAAATGCCGAAAGCAGTCTACAATCTGTTATATGTTGCATATTTGAAATCATTAGCTCACCATGCTTATATGACAGATGTGAAACAAAAAGGAGAAAAAGTCTCATTTGAAATGAAACCAGATGCAGCCGTGGATGTAGAAAAAATCCCAGCGATATTAGAAGAATACAAACGTGAATTATCTTTCCAGGCAGGCAAGAATCCGACGTTTGTACTGGATCTGTCAAAGACAAAGAAAGTGAAGCAGTTAGAAAAGATTGAACATTGTGTGAACTCGCTCAATTCATTGATAATCCGATAAGTTTGTGCTATAATATCGCCAGACATTAGCCTAATATAATCATAATATAAAGGAGAAAATGAAATGAAGAAATTAGCAAAGAAGTTGCTATGTTTAACTGCAGTTCTTGCGTTAACTCTTTCTTTATTTACAGGATGTAAAAGCAAGAATGAGAAGACATTATTTGAATATGCAGGACAAGAAGTAACATTCCAGGAAGCACATGTATATGCAAGAATCATGCAGTATCAGGCAGAAGCTCAGTACGGAGCATACTTCGGAGACAGCATGTGGTCTATGCAGGTCGGAACAGACAGCAAAGGAAAGAAGATCACAATGCAGCAGTCTGTCAAAGACAGCGTTATCAACCAGTTAAAACAGATCAAAGTTTTAGCAGCACACGCAGACGACTACAACGTGAAGTTAACAAAATCTGAGAAGAAGCAGATCAAAGAAAGCGTAACTGCCTTCGCAAAAGACTCAACAGGTAAGAAAGTCATGAAGAAGACAGAAGCAGATAAAGATATGATCCAGAAACTGTACGAAGAAAGCACGATCGCAAGTAAAGTTATGCAGGCGATCATCAAGAAAGCAAACGTTACAGTAACAGATGACGAAGCCAAAACTGTCAAAGTCTACAAACTTGTTTTCACAACAAAGACAACAGACAGCAAGACAGGAAAAGAAAAAGACATGACAGCCGCTGAGAAGAAAGATCAGCTAAAGAAAGCAAAATCCGCATTAAAGATGATCAAGAAAGGTCAGAGTATCAGCTCTGTAGCTAAGAAGTTCAGCGTAAACTCTGACAACGAAGAATCCTATACAAAAGGAAAAGCCACATTAGGAACAAAATTCGAAACAGCAGCAGCAAAACTTAAGAAGAACCAGGTAAGCGGAGTCGTAGAATTAGACGATGCATACGTGATCATCAAGATGTTAAATCCAAACGACACAACAGCAGCTGCATCAAACAAATCCACACTGCTTCAGGAAAAACAGCAGGCAGCATACGAGAAAGTCTACAAGAAGTGGACAAAAGATGCAGACAAGAAGTGGGATGACAAGAAGTCTGTAGATCAGGATCTGTGGAAAGAAGTTAAGTTCAAATATAAAGCTACAACAGCATCTACAGCAGCAACAACAACTACTACAACAGCAGCTAAGAACACAACAACAGCTGCGAAGAATAAATAATTATAAGAGAGTAAATAATTACAAGAAATAAAAAGACCGGAGATAACGGGAATAGTTATCTCCGGTCTTTTTGCCTTATTCCGTGATCACACAGGCACCGAGTTGTTCATATGTATGAATGCATTTTTCTGAGATTGAAGGATTCGTAATAAGATTGCGACCTTTTCCAAGTTGACAGATGTAGATAAAATCTTTCTTCATAAGTTTGGTTTCATCTGCGAGAAAATAGATTTCAGGAACCATGTGACAGAGCAGGCGTACAATTGATGCCTCAGCCATACTTCCTAAAAAGATATTTCCTTCTTCATCAACAGCATTAACTCCAATAAAAGCACAGTCAAGCTGGAATGAATTCAGATTCGATTCGGCAATCTGACCAGTTGTAGTAAGTGAATTATGACGTATTTCTCCACCCAGAGAAATTAGATGAATATTAGGATATGAACTTAATTCGTAAGAAATATTGACTGCATCTGTAACGATATTTAAGGTGCCAGAATCTTTGAGCATTGTAGCAAACATATGGACTGTTGTTCCAGAGGCAAGGAAAATATGATGTCGATTCTGAATGTAAGGAAGAGCAGCTCTTGCAATAGATTCTTTCAATTCAATATTCTGCGTCATACGCTGATGAAAAGGAAGAGTGGTATCGTGAATCGAAAGAGAAGGAAGTGTTGCACCTCCATGTGTACGGATCAATTTATGGTCATTCTCAAGTTCCTTTAAATCTCTTCGTGCAGTCATTGGCACGATGTCAAATATTTCACAGATTTCAGAAATTGAAATCCGTTCAAAATGAGATAAATAATCTAATATTTTTTGTTGACGTATATCTTTTTTCAACGAAATAGCTCCTTTTATATACTATATAATTATCTTTTATTATACTTTACAGAAAAGGAAAATTCAAGAAATAAGAGAATAATAAAAAGTTCTAAACGAACATTTATATAGACAAAACGAACATAAAAATGTTAATATGAAACAAATATAAGTGTTAGAAAGGATGTTTTATTATGAAATGTGTTGCAGTAGGAGATATGATGATTCCGTCCATATATTTTAGGAGGGAATTAGAAAAAAGTTCGATCATTGATGAGTTTATATGTAAATCCTGGAAAGAAAACAGTAGTAAAGATGATTTCAGGGAAGTTATCCGAAAGATAGAAACACAGGGAGCATGTGCATTTGAGGTAGAAGATGAGATTACAGAGCTTATGAAAAAGGCGGATGTTATTTTTGTACATCAGTGTCCGGTTAGTAAGGAAGTGATCAAAGAAGCAGAAAATCTAAAGTATATTTTATCCTGTCGTGGTGGTGTAGAAAATATTGACATGGAAGCGGCAAAAGAAAAGGGTGTGAAAGTTATTAATTGCCCAGCTCATAATGCATATGCAGTTGCAGAATATACGATTGGAATGATTTTAAATGAATTAAGAAATATCACAAGATCTTGTACAGCATTAAAGAATGGTGAGTGGAGAGAAAAATATCAAAATTCTGAGACACTGACAGAACTAAGAAGCCAGACGATCGGAATCATTGGATTTGGAACGATTGGTCGTCTCGTCATTGAACGTCTGAAAGGTTTTCATCCAACTATCCTTGTTCATGATCCATTTGCAGATGAAGATAAGATTCGAGAAGAAGGATGCAAACCAGTTACAAAAGAAGAACTGATCAAACGATCAGATGTGATCACGATTCATGCAAGGATTAAGGCTGGTGATCCACCAATTATCGGAAAAGAGGAATTTAATCAGATGAAAGAAACTGCTTATTTGATCAATACAGCAAGAGCAGTCGCAGTTGATATGAAAGAACTTTATCATGCACTTTCAGAGCATAAGATCATGGGAGCAGCAATCGATGTATTTCCGACAGAACCTGTTTCAAAAGATGAACCATTGTTGAAATTAGACAATATTACAGTGACAAATCATCAGGGAGGAGCAACCGTAGAATCATATGTGAAGGCACCAGAGATGGTTCTCGATATGTTAAAACATAGTTTAGAATAAAAAATACAATTACAAAGTATAAAAAATAGCTGCTTTAACAATTATTTTCAAAAAATTGTGAAAGAAATTGTCAGCAGACTATTTTTTTGCATTTTTTTTGAAATACTTGAAACTGTTTTTTGAAAAAGTACGATGCTATACTTTAGTTACAGATGAGGTGAACATATGAATAAGAGATCTCGAGAAATATTATCTCAGCTAATTACAAAAACAGAATATAATCAGACAATATCGATTCAAGAGTTGGCAGATACATTTAAAGTTTCAAGCCGAACCATCCGATACGATATTGATCAGATCAATGATTATCTGAAAGAAAATCATTTACAACCATTAAATCTTGGAAAAAGAGGTGTGATCAACACAGAACCAGATATCACAAAGGCAAGAGAATCTCTTTCGGAAGAAGGGTTTTATTCTTTTAAACTTTCAAGAGAAGAAAGGGTCAGTTTTGCAGTTGTATTAATGATCGGTTCTGATGATTACATTACATTATCAGAGATTGCAGATCATCTGTTTGTAAGCAGATCAACGATCATTCAGGATCTGGAACATATCAAAAACTTTTGCAGAGAGAGACATTTATATGTACTTTCTCATTCCAATAAAGGGTTATTGCTTGAAGGAAGAGAAATCGATAAGCGAAACTTATTGCTCGATATGATTCAGTCAGGAAATAGTATTTTTAAGGTTGAGCCAATTTTTCAGCATTTAACACAGTGTCTTTCAAAGAACTTAAAGATAGATCTGGAAGATATTTCGATAATCGAGAAGATCATTAATGAAGCAGAACATATTTATGGAAGGTTTTTGACAGATCGGTCATTTGCCCAGTTAAGAAATTACTTTCAGCTTTCGCTTTACCGCTTAAGAAAATCACATTATGTGGAATATGGTGGTAAAAAGAACAGCAAATGGGAAATGGCGAAGGGAATGATCGATCAGATTCAGCAGTTTATTGTAAAAGAAATACCAGATACAGAAATATATTATGTAGCAGATGTCCTAAACCGGATGAAATACATCAAGAAAACGACTAGTAACAAAGAAATCGTTAAGATGCAGGTTATCACAAGAAATTTCATCCAGAATATATCAAAAGATATTCATATAAATCTTCAGGGAGATTACATCTTTTACGAAAATCTGATCAACCATTTGGAGTCAACGTTTTCAACGCTTGGTGATAGATTTGCAATTAATTCTGTTGTTGATGAAGTACTTCAGAGATATCCAGGAGTAAAGAAAGCCACAGAAAAGAATGTTCATGTATTGGAAGAATATGTTGGAAGAAAGTTATCAAAAGAAGAAATTGCTTATATTGTAGTTCATATTTGTGCAGCGATTGAGCGAAATAAGAATGAAACCGTAAGATATTCCGTAGTTTTAGTGTGCAGCGGAGGAATCGGTACATCTCAGTTACTTCTTGCAAGACTGGAGAAATTTTTCCACTTGGATGTGATTGACATTATTCCGGCACACGACATTGAAAATATGAATATGGAAGATGTTGATGCAGTAATCTCAACGATTTCATTGGAAGGAAAAGGGATTGAATACATACAGGTTGATCCATTACTGACCGATGAGGACTGCATTAGAGTTGGTGAGAAATTATCAAAGATCACTCCGAAGACAACAGTAAAGGAAACCATTTCTGAGGAAACAACAGATTCATTTAAATCTTTGGAAAAGATAAAAGAGATCTTAGATGATGAAAATGATGAAGATGCACTGGCAAAGATAGGAACAGTCGTTGATTCATTCTTTCAGAAAAAAGAAGAAACCATGCTAAGTGATCTTCTTCCAGCACAGGCAATCCAAATCGGAGTTGAATGCAGTGACTGGAAAGAAGCGATCAAAGCAGCCGCACAGTATCTTCTAGAACAGGGTGCCATCAACGAACATTATGTAAATGCCATGATTGAAAATGTCATGGAAAATGGTCCATATATTGTTGTTGCTCCAGGATTTGCACTTCCACATGAAGCATTAAATGCAGGAGCCAGCAAAGTTGGAATGAGTCTGATCAGGCTAAAGACTCCAGTTCCTTTTGGAAAGGAGGAGATGGATCCAATCGAATGGGTATGTTGTCTGAGTGCGATCAACAAAGAAACTCACTTAAAAGCGATGTTTCAATTAGTAAACCTTTTTTATAACCAGTCTTTTCGTGTGAAGATTAAAGAATGTAAGACGGGAGAAGAAATTTACAAGATTATAGAACAATTTGAGTATGAAACGAGGTAGATACAATGATTTGGGAAGACCTGAATGAAAACTTGATAGTGCCTGATCTTGAGGCAAAAAGTTCCGATGAAGTATTTGAAAAACTTGGAGGCTTATTTATAGTAGAGGGTTATTGTAAAGATACTTATATCGATGCTTTAAAAGACAGAGAAAAAGATTTTCCGACTGGAGTCAATATGGGAAGTATCGGAATCGCAATTCCTCATACTGATAAACAGCATGTGATCAAAGGAGGAGTAGCGATCGGTGTTTTGAAAGAACCAGTTCATTTCTTTCAGATGGGAACAACCGATGAACCAGTGGAAGTAAAATTAGTTTTTATGCTTGCAGTGGAAGATCCAAAAGAACATTTAGTCTTTTTACAGAGAATTCTTGCAGTACTCCAGGATCAAGATGTTTTAGCTAATATCATGAAAACTGGCGATAAAAAAAAGATTGTAGAAATCATTAAAGAAAAAGAAAGCAATTTATAAATGTAAATAATTAATGCTATATTTCAGGATAGAATCTTGAAAAGAAAGGAGATTTATTATGGCAGCAGTAAATATTTTATCAGTGTGTGGATCAGGAACAGTAACATCATCTATGGTAGCTGCAAAGCTGAAAGAAAAGCTTGGGGAAAGAGGATACAGTGTTTCTACAACAGAGGCTCGTCCAACAGAGGCCTTAAACTTAGCTACTTCTGGAAGATTTGATATTTTAACACATACAAGCCCACTTCCAGATGGAGATTATGGAATCCCAACAGTCAATGCTTTCGCTTGTATTACAGGAATGGGGGAAGATCAGTTCTTCGAGGATGTCGTAGCGGCATTAAAATCTGTAGGAAAATAAAAAGTTTAGAGTGTTAAAAAGAGAAAATTATATGTATGTGTTCTTCGGAACAAAGGGAGGAACTTATGGTAGTATTAGAATTTTTGAAAGCGATCATTGATAACTTTGGATCAGCAATCGTCGTTCCATTTATCATCTTTATCATTGCATTGATCTTTAGAGTAAAACCAGCAAAAGCATTCTTATCTGCTTTGTATGCAGGTGTATCTCTGGAAGGTTTTTCACTGATCATCGGGGCATATACACCAATCATCACACCATTGGTACAAAATATGTCAAAAGTAATGTCAAATGTAACAGGTGTTGAATTAAACACATTTGACGTAGGTTGGCAGGCAACATCTGTCGTAGCATTTGCAACAAGTGCTGGTATGATCTACTTAGGACTTGGTATCGCATTGCAGACAATCTTATTCCTTGTAAAATGGACAAACATTTTCCAGCCATCTGACTTATGGAACAACTACTCATACATTGTATGGGGTGCTATGGTAATCTTCAAGACTCACAACTTTGCATTAGGTATTGCATGTATGGTTTTATTAAACTTATACAGCTTATTAATTTCAGAACTTGTAGCAAAACGTTGGTCTAAATACTATAACTATCCAAACTGTACAATCATCGCTATGCATAACGTAGAGCCAGCAATCTTTGCTATCGCAATCGACCCAATTTTAAACTTACTCGGATTAAACAAAGTTAAATTAAATCCTAAATCAATCGAAAAGAAATTAGGATTCATCGGTGAACCAATGACATTAGGATTCATCCTTGGTGGAATCATCGGTATCCTTGGAAACGTAGGAAAATTAACATCTATGGCAGGATGGGGAAGCGTATTTACAGCAGCCATCGCTACAGCAGCAATCATGGCTATCTTCCCTAAAATCGCTAGTATGTTTGCTCAGGCATTCGCACCTATCACAGAAGCAGCCAGAGTATTCATGAAGAATTCTGGAGACAGAGAATGGTACATCGCAGTAAACGATGCTGTAGGATATGGTGAACCAGCAACATTAACAAGTGGATTATTATTAATCCCAATCATGGTAGTTATCGCAACAGTACTTCCTGGTAACCAGGTACTTCCAGTTGTTGACCTTTTAGCTATCCCATACATGGTACAGGGACTTGTAGCAGTATACAAAGGAAATATGTCTAAGATCTTAGTAGCCGGTGTTATCTGGTTCAGCTTAGGATTATTAATGTGTACATACACAGCACCATTATTCACAGACGTTGCCAGAGGTGCAGGATTCGCAATTCCAGCCGGAGCGGCAATGATCACAAGTTTCAACATCCTTGGTAAACCAATGCTTGGTTTCGTATTCCTTGCATTCTTATCAGGAAACCCATTATTTATTGGAATCGCAGTTGCAGTATACGCAGTAGCATTCTTCATCTTTAAGACAAAGAATGCACAGATCGTAGCATATCTTGATCGTCAGGCAGACAAAAACGATGCAGCAAATGAGGCAGAAGGAGCGTAATAGATTATGAAAATAGATGTAAATCAGTTTTTAAAACCATGTAGTTGCGGAAGAAAACACGAGATCGTTGTCGATGATATCATCATCGACAGCGGTGCAATCAATCAGTTGCCAGAAATCTTAAAAAGACCAGCGTATGCTGATAAAAAATCATTGGTTATGATCTGTGATGAGAATACTTATGAAGCAGCTGGTAAACAAGTAGAAGCACTGGTTCCAGGACTAAAAAAGATCGTATTAGATCCTGATAATCTTCATGCTAATGAACATGGTGTAGAAGCAGCTAAAAAAGGATTAGATGAGATTGGTGATGTAGATATGATGATCGCTGTGGGATCTGGAACAGTTCATGATATTACAAGATTCCATGCATATGAGATGAAGATACCATTCTTCTCAGTACCAACAGCAGCCAGTGTCGATGGATTTGTATCTACAGTAGCAGCAATGACATGGCATGGATTTAAGAAAAGTTTTACAGCGGTATCTCCAGTTGTAGTAATTGCAGATACTGATATTTTCAAAAAAGCACCACTACGCCTGACAGCATCTGGGGTATCAGATCTTCTTGGAAAATATACTGCATTAGCAGATTGGAAGATCACACATTTGTTGACAGGAGAATACATTTGTAAAGAAATCTGTGATATGGAATATCAGGCATTAGACAGTTTGATCTCAAGTTTGGATGGACTGAAAACAGGTGACACAAAAGCATATGAAGATCTGATGTACGGATTATTATTATCAGGACTAGCTATGCAGATGACAGGAAACTCAAGACCAGCATCTGGTGCAGAGCATCATATGTCTCATTTATGGGAGATGGAAGTATTAAATGATTATATTGATTTCTATCATGGAGAGAAAGTAGGAGTTGGTCTGGTATTATCTTCTAAGATTTACCACAAAGCAGCTGACAAGATGCTTGCAGGCGAATTCAAAGTAAAGGATAAAATGCCAATCGAGGAAGATTTGATTCGTGAGAAATTCAATAAACCAGGAATGTTTGATATCATCATGGAAGAAAATACTCCAAATCTGTTAGAACAGGTTGATTCTAAGAAATTGATCGAACATAAAGAAGAAATTGCAGCAATCATTAATGAAATTCCAACAGATGAAGAATTGATTGCGATGATCAATAAAGTAGAGGGAGTAAAATCATTAGAAGATCTAGGATTTGATGAAAGTTATCAGGCTGAGACAGCAAGATTATCACCATATGTACGTGCAAGGATCACATTTATGCGTTTATTAAAATTTTATGATTTCTATGAGGAGGTCATTTCATGCTAGAAGAATTAAAACAGAAGGTTTATGAAGCAAATATGGAATTACCAGCCAAAGGTTTAATCACATATACATGGGGGAATGTCAGCGGAATTGACAGAGAAAAAGGTTTATTTGTGATCAAACCAAGTGGAGTTCCATATGAGACATTAAAACCATTAGATATGGTTGTTATGAATCTGGCTGGAGAGAAAGTCGAGGGAGAATTGAATCCATCTTCTGATACCCCAACACATCTTGAGTTATACAAAGCATATGAAGACCTTGGTGGAATCGTTCATACACATTCTCCATGGGCAACTTCATGGGCACAGGCAGGAAGAAGTATTCCTGCATATGGAACGACACATGCTGATTATTTCTATGGAGAGATTCCATGTGCAAGATCACTGACAGCCGAAGAAGTTGAAGGTGATTATGAAAAGAATACAGGATTGGTGATCATTGAAACCTTTAAAGAGAAAAATCCAATCTATGTACCAGGAGTTTTATGCACGAATCATGGACCATTTACATGGGGAAAAGATGCAGCAGAAGCTGTACATAACGCGGTAGTTCTTGAAGAAGTAGCCAAAATGGCATATCGTACAGAACATTTGAAACCAGAGGTTTCACAAGCACCACAATATCTGCAGGACAAGCACTTTTTCAGAAAACATGGAGAAAATGCATATTATGGGCAAGGGGTATAAGTAGAATTATTCTACTTTACTATAAATGTAATAATGCTTTAGAAAAAAGGTTTTTGTTCACTACAGCAAAAGCCTTTTTCTATACCTGAAAATATAAGGAGATAAAGAATGACGGTTGATAAAATAAAGGAAATTAAATGTTTTATTTTAGATATGGACGGAACAATTTATTTGGGAAATGAATTATTCGATTTTACAAAAGATTTCTTAAATAAAGTAGAAGAAACAGGAAGAGAATATTATTTCTTTACAAATAACTCATCAAAGAGTCAGCAGGCATATATTGATAAACTTGGTAACATGGGCATTCACATTGAGCCAAAACAGATGATGATCTCAAGTCATGTTATGATCAAGTATCTGAAAGAAAAGCATCCAGGGGAAACTATTTATGTTGTAGGAACTCCATCGCTGATCAATGAATTTAAGACATTTAATATGCCGTTGGTAGATGAAAATCCAGATATTGTGATCTTAGGATTTGACACAACACTAACTTACGAAAAAATATCCAAAGCATGCCACTATATAAGAAATGGCTGTACATACTACGGAATCAACCCAGATTGGAATTGTCCAATGGAAGGTGGTACATTTATTCCAGACTGCGGTTCCATGGCCAAATTAGTAGAAGCTTCTACAGGAAGATTCCCAGAATTCTTTGGAAAACCATCTAAACACACACTAGACTACATCATCAAAGAAACCGGTTATAAACCAGAAGAGATAGCGATCGTTGGAGATAGACTTTATACAGACATAGCAGTCGCAGATGGAAGCGATGTTACATCAATTCTGGTATTAAGTGGGGAAAGTACTTTGGAAGATGTGGAAGCAAGTGATGTAAAACCAGATATTATTTTGGAATCCTTGAAAGATATTACAGAGAAATTGTAGGTAGGCTGTCATAGACACAACTACTCAGATTTTTCAATACTGTAATTGTCCACACTATAGACTTCTGGTATATGATAAAAAATAAATAAACGACAGGAAAAGCAGCATTGGAATTTTGCCACGTTTCCTGTCGTTTATTTATTTTTTATCATATACTCAAAGCCTACAGCTGGCCAACTACATAATCAAAAATTATGCCTGAGCCTTAGCCCACTCAGCAAATTTAGCACTTTCAACCTGAGCTTCATCCATACTAGAAGCTTTCACACCATAGTAGAATTTGATTTTAGGTTCTGTACCAGAAGGACGAACGCAAACCCAAGCTCCACTTTCAAGTTCATAATAAAGAACATCTGAAGAAGGAAGTCCTGTAGGTTCTACTTTACCGCTTTCTACATCAAGAACAGTATCTTTGCTGTAATCACGGATCTTAAGAACTTTATAACCAGCGATATCTTTTAATGGGTTCTCACGTAAATTAGCAAGCATAGCTTTCATCTTATCCATACCTTCTAATCCTGGGAAGTCCATTGCTGTGATGCTGTCTACGCAGTATCCGTATTTCTCATACATGTCGATCATAACATCCCATAATGTCTTACCTTTTGTTGCATAGTAAGCAGCAGCTTCACAAAGAGCAACTGTAGCAGAAACAGCATCTTTATCTCTTGCATATGTACCGATCAGGCATCCGTAGCTTTCTTCTAATCCGAACAGATATGTACCTTTTCCGGACTGTTCAAATCCAAGGATTTCTTTACCGATCCATTTGAATCCAGTTAATACTTCGATCAGCTTCACATTGTAAGCCTTCGCGATCTCATCGACAAGGTTTGTTGTAACGATAGATTTAACAACAGCACCATCTGCTGGAAGAGATCCAGCTTTTTCCTTCTTCTGGCTTAATACATATTCGCATAATAAAGAACCAGACATATTACCTGTTAAAGGAATATATTCTCCGCTCTTAGCATCTTTTACATATACACCTAAACGGTCAGCATCAGGGTCAGTAGCAAGAACAAGATCAGCATCTTTTTCTTTGGCAAGAGCAAGACCTAATGCAAATGCTTCTTTTGCTTCTGGGTTTGGATAGCTGACTGTTGGGAAGTCACCATCTGGAAGTTCCTGTTCTGGAACAACATATACATTCTTAAATCCAAGGTCATTAAGTACACGGCGTACTGGAAGGTTACCTGTTCCATGGAGAGGAGTATAAACGATCTTTAATTTGGAAGCCATCTCATCGATAGAATCCTGATTGATGACCTGTTTTTCAACTTCTGTGATGTAAGCGTCATCAACTTCTTTTCCGATCACTTCATATAAACCTGCAGTTACGGCATCTTCTTTGGACATTGTCTTGCAAGTAGAAATGTCAGTGATCGCATTAACTTTGGCTGTAACACCTGAAGCATGAGGGTCTGTAAACTGAGCACCATCTTCCCAGTATACTTTGTATCCATTATACTGTGGTGGGTTATGGCTGGCAGTCACGTTGATACCAGCAGTACAATCTAAATGTCTAACTGCAAATGATAATTCTGGTGTTGGGCGTAAAGATTCAAAGATGAATGCTTTGATTCCGTTAGCAGCAAGGCAGCGTGCAGCTTCATCTGCAAATTCTGGAGACATATGTCTTGAGTCAAATGCGATGGCAACACGTTTCTTGTCTGTTCCCTGCTCTAAGATATAATCAGCTAACCCCTGAGTTGCTTTTCTTACAACATAAATATTCATACGGTTGATACCAGCACCGATGATTCCTCTAAGTCCGGCAGTTCCAAATGCTAGATCAGCATAGAAACGTTCTTTAATTTCATTTTCGTCATTCTCAATGGCTTTTAATTCCTTTTTTGTCTCTTCATCAAAATAAGGATTGGAAAGCCATTCCTGATAAGTTTCTTTGTAGTTCATAAATTACTCCTCCTTTAAGTTATAAAAATGCCTTTTGTTTAATTATACCTTAAAACTCATGAAAAAACATTATAAATTTGTACATATTTTTCGAGGAAAATCGAGCGAGCTTCTTTATTGTGAATAAACTCCTCTAATTTCTCGATATATCGTGGAGAAATCCAATGTTTTTTGTGTGCCATATACTGATTCGAGATCTTCCAGAATTTTTCCGGAAATAAAAACAATCCATACAGGCATAAAAGGTCATCTTTTGACAAAGGCATAAAGCGGTCATAGTTTGATAAAAAGGTTTCACAAAAGGCAAAATTATAATTATTTTTCTCAAGTGCCTTCTTTAGGAAATAATAAACATCCAGAATCGGATATCCATGGTAAAAATGTTCAAAATGGATCGTAGCAGGGGCAGAGGATGTCATGATGATATTATGGTGGTTATAAGCCCCATGACACCATCCACGGCGAGAAGGTGTGGTTTCATTTAAGATTTGGATGGAACGCTCCATCTGTTCCCAGAAGGCTTTCGTCTGTTCCAAAAATAAATATTCAAAAATCCCTTTCTTTTTGCGTTTGCGTATGTAACGTGCAATGCTTTTTAATTCCAAATATTTTTGCTCATAATATGTGGAAATGGATGTATATTTTCTAAGATTTTCAGATGAAAAAGAAATAGCAAGACAATGATTATGAAAGCTTGCGAGATTTTCTGCAGAAGATCTGATATCTTTTAAAGCATGAATATCACATTCCGTACCCAAATAAGTTTTTCTAAGCGCAAATGTTTCGTAATACCGGTCAAAAGTAAGAAAATATCCGTCTTTATTTAAAATGTACTGGTCGGTTTTATAAAAATGATGGTCATGCATTGCCAAAGTCCATTCAGAAACAGCACAAAGACGTTCTTCTGATAGAGAAGTCTGGGATAAAGCATAGACATCATTTTCCCCAAAACACAAAACACAGCCTCGGCCCCGTCGAGTATGAGAGACAGAAATATCATATTGATCCAGTAGTGCCTGATATTTTTCGTTCAACATAGATCCTCCTTTATGTTCTACCTCTAATGATATGAAAATAAGACTAGGAATATGATAGAAACTTGCCATGAAAGTATAAATAGGATATACTGAACTTATCTCAGAAAGGAGTACATGAACTATGAGAAAAAGATTTTTATTAATTTCAACAATCATCGTGCTAAGCGCATTTACATTTGCAGCTTGCGGAAAGAAGAGCCCAAGCAGCCCTGAATCAACAAACAGCGAAACGACAACAGCAGAACCTACAACAGAAGAAAACACAGAAAAAGATACGACAGAAGAAGAAAAACCAGTTGCAACAGCAACATCAGAAGAAAGCACAAAAGAACAGACAAAGACAACAACAGCAACAAAGAAAGATGAACAGGCCAAACCAAAGAGTGCAACAGGTACTTATAATGGATTTGCAGACACAAGTTCTGTAGAGATTGAGATGTCTGACGGAAGTTACCAGACATTTATGGTGAATGATGAAGAACTTGTGAATAAATTAAATGATATGGACGAAGGAACTAAGATCACATTTACATATGGAGCTGTGGAAGGACAGGCGAATATGGAGATTCTTTCTATTGAATAATTTAGTTTTTTATCTATCTAAATAAAGAAATAACAGACTCAACATAAATAAAAACCGAGGATAAAGGGATATTTATGTTGGGTCTGTTTTTCTTAAGGTTCACAGGGATTTTACGAAGTCAGAAAAATGAAGAAATCAGAAAAACAGAAGTAGTAATATTAAAAAAGAACAAGATATGGAAATTGCCAGATAACATAAGGTCTACGGTATCAATGTCTTCGTTTTTTGTCGTTACAGACTATTCATTTCATTTTGACTACTGCTGGAATTATAGTATACGCATTTTGGAGTTTCATGTATTCTAAAAAATCTTGTCTGAAGGTTTTCTTTTTTAGTTAATGTCCAGCTAATTGTTGAACAATAACAATGAAAGAAGTATGTTATGTTGTTAATGGAGTAAGTCTTGACATAAAAAAAATGAAATGATATTCTAATAATAGAAAAAGGTGCTACCGATATGACGGTCACCTGATATTTAATGAATCAAAAAATGATCGCTTAAATTGACAGGTTTAGGGCGATCATTTTTCTGTCTTGGCATCATGCTTTCCGCGATTGTAGCCAAGACTATAACATGCGATACACAATGATAGTACAGCAATTAAGCTTTCAATCGTTAGCATAATTCAAGTCCCCTTTCCGTCGAATTTCTCTTTTTCAAGAGATGATCTATGTAATCGGGGCTATAACTCCCACGTAGGAAGTGACCGCCATTCACGTCAAAGTGAAGTAACACCTGTTTTTTATTTTATCAAATCATGTATACTTATTCAATTAAAATATTCTATTTATTAAATTTTATAAAGTATACAATATTAATTTGACATTTTTAAGTTTATATTTTAAATATTTTGACAAATCGGTGCAGTAGAACCCCTTTTACCTTCTGTTAATAAACACAAAAATTATTAACCAGTACCGCTTAAGGTCTCTGGAACCTTAAGAAATCACAAGCTCCTGCAGGTAAAAAAATATGCGTTGTTAAAAGAAAATATGTTATGATGAAAGAAAAACAGAAAGGATACTAATATGACAAAGATTAAATTAACAGATAACCTTTCCTTATCTCAGATCATCCGAGGTTTTTGGAGACTAGATACTTGGGAATTATCAACAGACGAACTTATTGATAACATGAAATCAAGCATAGACTTAGGTGTAACATCTTTTGATACAGCAGAGATTTATGCAGATACTTTATGTGAATCTCAGATAGGTGAAGCATTTGCCAAAGATCCGGCATTAAGGGGAAAAGTAGAGCTGATTTCAAAAACAGGAATTTACAAACAAGAAATTAATGGAGAATCATTTGGGTATTATAATACAACTTATGATAGAATCGTACGATCCTGTAAAGAAAGTCTTCAGAGATTACATACAGATTATCTTGACCTATATTTAATTCACAGAGAAGACCCTCTTTTAGATCCATGGGAGGCAGGCAGAGCAATGCTGGATCTGAAGAAAGAAGGGCTGATCAAAGAAATCGGAGTGTCAAATTTTGATCCATTTAAATTTGATGCAATGAATAAAGCGGTTGACGGAGCACTTGTAACGAATCAGATTGAATGGAACCCAGTATGTTTTGAACATTTTAATTCTGGAATGATGGATTATCTGACAGTTAATAAAATTCATCCAATGATATGGTCACCACTTGCAGGAGGAAGATTATTTCAAGAAGATGATCTACAATGTAAGAAAGCAATGGATAAGATCAAAGAAATCGCTGAGAGACATAACTGTGAACCAGATACGATCGTGTATGCATGGATCATGTATCATCCAGTACAGGCAATGCCGATCGTTGGAAGCAGAAAGGTTGAGAGGATTGAATCTGCAGTGAAAGCAATGGATGTTAAATTAGAGCATTATGAATGGTACGAGATTTATGCAGCAAGCGGACAGCAGCAGATAAGATAATGAATAAAATGAATGAAAATAGAAAAATCGTGTTAGATACTTTAAATGAGCAGAACATCGAATATGAAATGTTTGAACATCAAGCGGTATACACAGTCGATGAAATCGAAGACTCTGACCTGTGGAATCATGAGAATGGAATAGGTGCTAAGAATTTATTTTTACGAGATGGCAGCGGAAAGCATCATTTTCTTGTGATCATTCGGGAAGACAAGCAGGCGGACCTTAAGAAAGTAAGAGATGAGATTGGAAGTTCCAGACTAAGTTTTGCCTCAGCCGAGCGTCTAATGAAATATTTAAATATTGAACCCGGATCTGTTTCGCCGTTAGGCGTTTTGAACGATCAGGAATGTGTGATTCCGGTATTCTTTGACGAAGATCTGAAAGAATATGAATACATTGCAGTCCATCCAAATGATAATACAGCAACGATCTGGATGAAACTTGCTGATCTTGTGAATGTCATAAAGTTGCATGGAAATCAAGTAAAATTTATCAATGTGGAATAAAATTCATGAATAAGAAAAAGAACACAAGATTCTTTGATTTTTTGAGAATTGAGGACTATAATGTAGCCAATATAAAGAGTCAAAAGAATAAAGAGAAAGAAGGCAACGAACAAGATGAGTTATTATAGTGTGAATTTACCAAGTTATACGATCGGAGAGGGATGTTATAAAGAGATTCCGCATACAACAAGATTTTATGGAAAAACAGCTGTTGTGATCGGTGGAAAGATTGCGATGTCTAAAGCAAAAGATAAGATCTTAGAAGGAATCAAAGATTCCGATGTAGAAATCCTTGATTTTATCTGGTACGGTGGTGATTCCACCTATGAAAATGGTAACGCATTGATCGACATGGACGTTGTCAAGAAAGCAGACATGATCTTCGCAGTCGGTGGAGGACGTGCCTGTGATACATGTAAATATGTGGCAAATGAAATGGATAAACCATTATTCTGCTTCCCAACCGTAGCATCAAACTGTGCATCTGTCACAGCAATCTCTGTAATTTATAACCCAGATGGATCATTCAGAGAATATTACTATCCAAAGAATGCAAACCATACATTCATCGAATCATCCATCATCGCTGATTCACCAGAAGAATTATTATGGGCAGGAATCGGAGATGCATTAAGCAAAGAATGTGAAGCAGTATTTGCATCCAAAGAAGACGAATTATCCCATACACCAATGATGGGAGTACAGCTAAGTAAGATCTGTACTACACCACTTGTTGAATATGGAAAGAAAGCATTGGACGACTTAAGAGCGAATAAAGTATCTTATGAATTAGAACAGGTAGCGTTAGACATCATCATCAGTACAGGATTAGTATCTAACATGGTAAGTGCAGCACCAAAATATTACTATAACTCAAGCCTTGCACACTGTGTATATTACGGATCAACCGTTACAAAAGGCGGAGAAAAACATTTACATGGAGAAATCGTATCATTAGGTGTGCTATGCCTGTTAACATTCGGAAAAGAATACGAAGAAAGAGAACGAATCGCAAAATTCAACTTAAGTATGGGATTGCCAGTATGCTTTGAAGACATTGAGATCACAGAAGATGATTTTGATGCAATGGCAGAGAAAGCAATGACCACTACAGAATGGGACTTCAAACCTGAGAATGCTGGGGTTACGAAGGAAAGCTTTATTCAGTGTATGAAAGAAACAGATGAATATGGTAGAAGTATAAAATTTTAATTTGTAAGTTGGCCAACTGTAGATTTCGAGTATATGATAAAAAATAAATAAACGATTGGAAGCGCAGC
>CAJMOO010000012.1 GCA_905215045.1 uncultured bacterium
GATGTAAAAGATAAAAAAGTTTTTTCATATCTGCTGGAACTGACAACACAGATTGGCAAATATCACCTGCCGATTGACCAGATTCATATCAAAGAAGATGGAAATGCATTGTTGATCAGTGATGATATCACGGTGGATCTTTATAATAAAAATGATATTGATATCAAAATACCAGAGCTTAAAGGTATGTTAAAAAAAGTAAAAGGAAAAAGTGGAACTATTGACATGAGATACTTCAGTGAGGACCGCAAAATTGCTATTTTTCAACCAAAAAATGGTTGAAATAATTTAGTAAAAAAGGTATCATTAGATTAGTGTACAGAATTTAAGGGAAGTCATTATATAGAGATGGCGTGAAGGAGGAACAACGTGGTTGAGATTATGCCTAGTGTTGAGAACACACAAGCAAGGATTTTAGTAATAGGAGTCGGTGGAGCCGGTAATAATGCGGTAAACCGAATGGTTGATGAGAATGTCCAGGGTGTAGAACTCGTGGGTGTGAATACAGACAGACAGGCTTTATCTTTATGTAAAGCCGGAACAAAGATCCAGATTGGAGAGAAACTGACAAAGGGACTTGGAGCAGGAGCAAAACCTGAGATCGGTGAAGCGGCAGTAGAAGAGAACCGTGAAGAGATTACAGAACTGGTTCAGGGATCAGATATGGTATTTGTAACATGCGGAATGGGTGGAGGTACTGGTACAGGTGCAGCCCCAATCATTGCAGAGATTTCCAAAGGACTTGGAATCTTAACAGTCGGAGTTGTGACAAAGCCATTTACATTTGAAGGAAAACCCCGCATGAACAATGCAATGTCAGGAATCGCCCGCCTTCAGGATCAGGTAGATACAATGATCGTAATACCGAACGATAAGTTATTACAGATCTGTGACAAGAGAACAACAATTCCAGATGCACTTAAGAAAGCAGACGAGGTACTGCAGCAGGGTGTACAGGGAATCACAGATATGATCTATAACCCAGGACTGATCAATGTCGATTTTGCGGATATCCAGACAGTCATGAGAGACAAAGGTATCGCACATATCGGTATGGGTGTTGCAGACGAAGAGCTGGAAGCAATCAAAACAGCGATGGAAAGTCCATTGCTTGAGACAACAGTTGCAGGTGCTACAGATGTTATCGTTAACTTTGCAGGTGCTGTTGGAATGTTAGAAGCACAGCAGGCTGTGGAATACTTAAAGGACGAAGCAGGAGACGATGTCAACGTAATCTTCGGTACAGTCAATGCTGACTTTGGAGATCAGATCAGTGCAACGATCATCGCAACAGGAATCAAATCTGCAGATGTTACTGGCAATGCAAGAACTGGATTTGCAGCAGCGAAGAAAGCAAAACCAGCTCCACAGCAGCAGGCACCAGCATTTTCAGGACAGCCTCTTCACAATGGCAAAGTAATGGAAGAACAGCCAGAAGAAACACCAGCATCACAGCAGACAAGTTATGTTTCTGAATCTGAGATGGAAGAGATCGAACAGGAAAGCACAAAGATCAATATTCCAGAGTTCTTATTAAAGAGCAGAAGAAGATAATTTCTTCAATTAATAAAAGATAAAACAAAAGCGTGTAGAATTTATATCAATTATTCTACACGCTTTTTTCTTAATTATTTGATATAATCTCCACGGGTGAAAACAAGTTCATAATCAATACTTCCAAGTCTTCTTCCAAGACATCCTGCACATTCCGCAGCTTCCTCTCCCGTACAAATCTTATTATCATACAAAGAATAATCTTTTCTTACCGCCACAGGGGAGAGATTCGGCATCACGACATTCGCCCCGGCAAGAACCCCTTTTTCCCTTCCACGAGGATCAATGGTTCCAAGTGCTGTTGTAGCAGGAAGTAAAAGATGAGGATTCATCAGACGAAGGATACTCACAAGATAAGTTGTAAGCTCTACAGTTCCAGATGGATAATCTTTAAATCTTGTATCATGATGTGGAACAAAAGGTCCAATACCAACCATCTGAGGATCAAGTTCCTGAATAAATAAAAGATCGTCCACAAGATTCTCAACAGTCTGATATGGTGCACCTACCATGAATCCGGTACCTACAGCATAACCAATCTCCTTTAAATTCCACAGACACTGAATTCTGTTATCTAATGAAAGACTTTCAGGATGTAATTTCTGGTAAAGTTCAGGGTCAGCAGCTTCGTGGCGGAGCAGATAGCGGTCAGCTCCGGCATCGTACAACTTCTGATAGCTTTCTTTGGAACGTTCGCCAAGAGAAAGTGTGATCGCACAGTCAGGATAACGCTTTCTGATCTCAGAAACGATCGGAACCATCACATCATCACTGTAATGAGGATCTTCCCCGCCCTGAAGGACAAAGCTTCGATAACCAAGCTGATAACCATTTTCACAGGCAGAAAGAATTTGATCTTTTGACAGGCGGTAACGGTTAGCGTTTTGGTTTGCTCCCTGAATTCCACAGTAATAGCAGTTATTTTTGCAGTAATTGGTAAATTCAACCAATCCACGAGGGAAAACACCATTTCCATAGATTTTTGCCGCTTCTTCTCTGGCAAGAGAGGCAAGATAAGAGGCACTTTCTTCATCACGTTCCCTGATGAGAGTGATAAATTCATCTCTTGAAAGTGTATGTTCTTTATGTAAACGATCAATTAGTTCGTGTAAATTCATAATATCCAACTCCTTTTTTGTCTATAAGAAATATAACATATAATAGAGGAAAACACCAAAGAAATATGATAGAATAAAGGAAAATGTTTTTAAATTTCAAGAAAAATCGAGACACGAATGGAAAAAGCAATGGTATCAATGATCAAAGTTTTGGTACTAAATAATAAAATTGCAACTTTTCATTGATTGTGATAGAATAAGAAAGTTAATCTTGGCATGCTTTATAAATGCCATGGAAACTGATACAGAAAGATACTAGAAAGAAGGATATAAATGAAGCGCGAAGATGTGAGAAATATTGCAATCATTGCCCATGTCGATCATGGAAAAACGACTTTAGTAGACGAGATGTTAAAACAGAGCGGAATTTTCCGTGATAATCAGGAAGTCGCAGAAAGAGTCATGGACTCAAATGACATCGAGAAAGAAAGAGGAATCACGATCCTGTCTAAGAATACAGGAGTTATGTATAATGGAATCAAGATCAATATCATCGATACACCGGGCCATGCAGATTTTGGTGGAGAAGTAGAACGTGTACTTAAGATGGTAAATGGTGTTGTATTAGTTGTCGATGCATTTGAAGGACCAATGCCACAGACAAAGTTCGTATTAAAGAAAGCATTAGAGCTTGATCTGTCAGTGATCGTATGTGTCAACAAAGTAGACCGTCCGGAAGCAAGACCAGATGAAGTTGTCGATGAGACATTAGAATTATTAATGGAATTAGATGCAGGAGACAAACAGCTTGACTGCCCATTCGTATTTGCATCAGCCAAAGAAGGATTTGCAACATTAGATCTTGATGGTGAGAAGAAAGATATGAAACCATTATTCGAAACGATCATCGATCATATCGAAGCACCAGAAGGAGATCCAGAGAAGCCATTACAGGTACTGATCAGTACAATTGATTATAATGAATACGTTGGACGTATCGGAATCGGTAAAGTAGATAATGGAGAGATTGCAGTCAACAAAGAATGTATCGTAGTAAATGCCCATGACCCAGAGCGTAAAGAAAAAGTCCGTATTACCAAATTATATGAATTTGAAGGACTTGATAAAGTAGATGTAAAGAGTGCACAGGTAGGATCTATCGTAGCAATCTCTGGAATTTCAGATCTGTCAATCGGAGATACGATCTGTGATGTGGATGGGGCAGAAGCAATTCCCTTCCAGAAGATTTCAGAGCCAACAATCTCTATGCAGTTTATGGTAAATGACAGCCCTCTTGCAGGACAGGAAGGTAAATATGTCACATCAAGACATATCAGAGACAGACTGTTCAGAGAATTAAATACTGATGTCAGCCTTCGTGTAGAGGAAAGTGAGAATCAGGACAGCTACAAAGTATCCGGACGTGGAGAATTACATTTATCCGTACTGATCGAGAACATGCGTCGTGAAGGATATGAATTTGCAGTCAGCAAGGCAGAAGTATTATACCATTACGATGAGAATGGAAAGAAATTAGAGCCAATGGAGATCGCAGTCATTGACGTTCCAGAAGAATTCACTGGAGCGGTTATTGAGAAGTTAAGCCAGAGAAAAGGTGAACTTCAGAATATGACAGCAGCCAACGGCGGATATTCAAGACTTGAATTCTCTATCCCATCCAGAGGACTGATCGGATATCGTGGAGAATTTATGACAGATACAAAAGGAAATGGTATCTTAAATACACTGTTTGATGGATATGGACCATACAAAGGAGATATCCAGTATCGTAAACAGGGATCATTGATCGCATACGAAGCAGGAGAAACGATCACATATGGTCTGTTTAATGCACAGGAGAGAGGTACATTATTCGTAGGACCTGGTGAGAAAGTATACGGTGGAATGGTCATCGGACAGACAGGAAAGACAGAAGATATCGAGATCAACGTATGCCGAAGCAAAAAGCTTACAAATACACGAGCTTCAGGATCAGATGATGCATTAAAATTATCTCCTCCAAAGATCTTAAGCTTAGAGCAGGCATTAGAATTTATTGATACAGATGAATTACTGGAGATCACACCAGAGAACATCCGTATCCGTAAGAAGATCTTAGATCCAACAATGAGAAAACGTGCAAAATTCTCATAAAATAACAGAATAATTTACAATCATATATAAAATGTCGAAAAAGTGGGGCTAACTTTGTCGAATGATTTTCCTTCTAATTGTGCCAGAATTGGAATAGGATTTAAAGTATACTAATAGGACACAAGAAGGGAGAAAGAGTATGACAGAGCAGGGAATCAATCATAATCAAGTGGAGGTTTGCGGGCGTATCAATTCAGCGTTTGAATACAGCCATGAGATTTTCGGAGAAGGATTTTATACAGTCAAACTTTTAGTAAACAGATTAAGTGAAGCAACAGACGAGATACCATTACTTGTATCAGACAGACTTGTGGATGTCAGCAAAGATTACACAGGGATGCTTGTAAGGGCATGTGGACAGTTCCGTTCCTTTAACAAGCATGAGGAGAATCGTAATCATCTGATCTTATCCGTATTTGTCAGAGATCTGGAATTCATTGACAGCATGGAAGGATACAGACCGAATCAGATCATATTAGATGGATTTATCTGTAAACAGCCAGTATACAGGATGACACCGCTTGGAAGAGAGATTTGTGATATTCTTCTTGCGGTGAATCGTTCTTATGGCAAATCAGACTACATACCATGCATCTGCTGGGGAAGGAATGCAAGATTTGCAGGGAATCTTGAAATAGGTTCAAGAATTCAGTTGATCGGAAGGATTCAAAGCAGGGAATACCAGAAAAGAGTCTCAGAAAACCAGCTGATCAAACGAGTAGCCTATGAAGTATCTGTAAATAAACTGGAGTTTCACGAAAAGGATGAAGAATAAGTTGTATTTATAGTATCAGAAATGATATAATATCCTAAACCAAATATATTACTACAAAAGGAAGATTCTTTGAGGTGAAAAGATGGAAGGACGAGTGGAAGTATACTGTGGCCAGGGCAGAGGAAAGACATCCTGTGCGATCGGCCAGTGTGTGAAAGCAGCCGGGCAGGAAAAGCAGATCATCATGGTTCAGTTCCTTAAAGGAAAAGAAACAGAAGAATTAAGCTTTTTCAAACGTTTAGAACCAGAAGTACAGTTATTTCGTTTTGAAAAATACGAAAGACCATACGAAGAGCTAAGCGATGAAGAGAAGAAAGAACAGGATCATTTTATTTATAACGGTTTAAAATACGCACATAAAGTCATAGACACAAGACAGTGTGACGTTGTCGTTTTAGATGAGGTGCTGGGACTTTTGGATCTTGGACTTTTAAAGACCGAAGAACTAGTGGAGATGTTAGAAAACCGAAGTGACGATCAGCTGATCATCATGACGGGAAGACAGATTCCAGATGAATTGATACCATATACAGATGCGGTATACTGCATCAGTACGGTCAAAGAATCTCAATGTTGATGCTACACAGGATGATAGGAGGAAAGAAAAATGTCAATTTTTACAGGTGCAGGTGTTGCATTAGTGACACCATTTAAAGAAGATTTATCGGTGGATTATGATCAGTTAGAGAAATTTATCGACTTTCAGATCGATAATGGAACAGACAGTATCATTATCTGTGGAACTTCAGGAGAAGCTTCTACAATGTCTCATGATGAGCAGATCGAGGTAGTCAGTGCATGCGTTTCTCATGTCAATGGAAGAATCCCAGTTATCGCAGGAGCAGGAGCTAACTGTACAGATGAAGCACTGAATCTTGCCAAGAGATCAGAGAAAGCAGGAGCAGACGGACTGTTAGTTGTAACACCATATTATAACAAAGCAACACAGAAAGGTCTGGAAGAATATTATACAACAGTTGGTAATTCTGTAGACATTCCAATCATCATGTACAATGTACCAGGAAGAACAGGAACAAACATCCAGCCAGCAACAGCAGTGAAGATTGCCAAGAGTGTTGATAACATCGTAGCGATCAAAGAAGCAAGCGGAGATATCGGACAGGTGGCAACACTTGCAGCATTAGCAGATGGATGTTTAGATATCTATTCAGGAAATGATGATCAGGTAGTACCTCTTCTTGCATTAGGTGGAAAGGGTGTTATCTCCGTATTATCTAACGTAGCACCAAGGGAAACTCATGACATGGTTATGAAGTTTTTAGATGGGGATGTTAAAGGAAGTTTAGACATTCAGTTAAAATACATGGATGTGATCCATAACTTATTTAGTGAAGTAAATCCAATCCCTGCAAAACGTGCAGTTTCAGAGATGGGATATTGCAGAAATATCGTAAGACGTCCATTGACAGAGATGGAAGAAGATCACGCACAGGTATTAATTAACGCAATGAAAGAAGCAGGAATTCTTTAAGGAGTTACAAAAGATGGTTAAGATTATGATGCATGGCTGCAATGGAGTCATGGGACAGGTGATTAGTAAGATCATAGAAGAGACAGAAGGAGCCGTTATGGCATGTGGTGTAGATCGTGTGGATGACGGACACAATGATTATCCAGTATTTACAGATATTAACGCATGTGATGTGGAAGTTGATGCGATCATTGATTTTTCAGCCGCACCAGCAGTTGATGGATTATTAGATTTTGCAGTTGAGCGACAGATTCCAGTTGTATTATGTACAACAGGACTAAGCGATGAACAGTTAGAGCGAGTTCACGAAGCAAGCAAGAAGACAGCAGTACTTCGTTCAGCAAATATGTCATTAGGAGTGAATACATTATTTAAGGTATTAAAATCCATGACAAAATTATTAGCAGATGCAGGATTTGATATTGATATCGTAGAGAAGCATCACAGAAGAAAATTAGACGCACCATCTGGAACAGCAATCGCACTTGCAGAAGCTGTGAATGAGCCATTAAACAACGAATATGAGTTTGTTTATGACAGAAGTCAGAGACGAGAACAGCGTCCAAAGAAAGAGATCGGAATCTCAGCAGTCAGAGGTGGAACAATTGTTGGAGAACATGAGATCATCTTTGCAGGACAGGATGAAGTCATCGAATTAAAACATACGGCATATTCAAGAGCTATCTTTGGAAAGGGAGCAGTCAGTGCAGCCCTTTACTTAGCAGGAAAAGAAGCTGGTATGTATGATATGAGTGATGTCATTGGATAAGAGATAAGAGTTTAAAGACAATAGATACATTCTCCATTAAGACAGTGTGTTTATTGTCTTTCTTTATGGAAAGAGAGATAACATGAGTAAGATAAAGATTGCATTTTTTGATATTGACGGGACATTGATCGATCCAGAGAAGAAAAGAATAACAGACAATACCAAAAAAGCATTATTAAAGCTTAAGGAAAATGGAGTTAAGATCTGTATTGCAACAGGAAGACCGCCAGAAAAAGTTCCAGATTTCAAAAGTGAAGGAATAGATTTTGATGCATTTTTGACGTTTAATGGTTCTTATAGTTTTAATGAAACCGAAACGATCTTTGAAAATCCGCTGGATAAAGAAGATGTAAAACAGATCATCCAAAATGGAGAAGAAATGGGACATCCTGTGGTATTAGCGACAAAGGACAGGACAGAAGCAAATGGATTAGAAGAAGACCTCGTTGAATATTTTTCCATTACAAATCAGAGGATCAAGCTTGCAACAGATTTTGAGGAGCTTTCAAAAGATGAAGTATTTCAGATCATGATGGCAGGCGGTAAGGATGAATATAAAGCGATGCTTAAAGATACAAAAAGAGCAGCAGTGGCAGTATGGTGGCCGAAAGCTGTCGATATCATTCCGTCAGATGGAGGAAAAGGCGTTTCAGTTGAAAAGGTTTTAGAGTACTACCATTTGAGCAAAGAGGAGGCAATGGCATTTGGAGATGGTAACAATGATCTTGAAATGCTAAAGACCGTTGGACTTGCAGTGGCAATGGAAAATGCATCCAAAGAGTTAAAAGAAGCAGCTGATGTAATCTGCGGGCATGTATCAGAGGATGGAATTTATACATATTGTAAAGAAAATAATTATTTTGAATAAAAAAAGAATGGTTTCAGATACCTTGTGTAAGAAACCATTCTTTTTTTACAGGAAAGTTTGATGTTAAACAATATTAGGAATGAACTTTTTTCGCTTTTGGATATATTTTTTTCATTTTCTGGTCATTATAATGAGTATCAAGAAATCTTTCGAAACCATTGGAAGCAGGAACCTGTTTGTCTCTCTGATCATAACGGATCAAGGCAGATAAAGACATCAGCATATTAAGTGTCATAAAAACAACGACAAACCATGTAAAAACAGTTCCAAAAGCGATTGGAAGTTTTTCAATCAGTCCGGATAGTAATGGATAGATTTTTTTAAACCAGGCAACTGTTGCAATTCCCCAGAAGAAACAATAAAGAAGATTGATTCTTCCATTCAGATTAAAAGGCATCTTACTGTAATCCCAGAACACTTTTCCGAAGACAATTTCACTTAGAACACTGCACAAATATTCATAAGCACCTCCAAGAAATGTTCCCATCAAAAATAAAAAGCTCTCAGAACAATCTTTATAACGATATAAAAGTAAAGTAACTCCAGCAAAAGCAAATCCCCAGACAATACTGAACGGACCCCATACAAGGCTGCTGCGGCTCATCCAGACACCCATCTTTAAACGGCAAAAGATCGTTTCAATGATATCACCAAGCAAGGAACCTATAAAAAACAATAAAAAGACTTTATAAAAACCACAGCCCTGAGCAAAGACGCCCGTTTTTGGAATTGTTGGAAGTTTTAATTTGCGCTGTGGATAAGCACGTTCGACACGGTGTTCCACGTAAGAAGTTATCAATTTATTTAACTTCATGCTGATCTTTGTAAGATATGCATCTGCAGATTCCCAACGCCGTTTATCGATATTTTTCCCAAAAACAACGATTGCCGTGGCTAGTATATCAATGATCAATATTGTAAGCAGAGTAAAGATAATAATGTGGCGTATCAAGGCAGGAATCATTTTGTATATAGTAAAAATGAAAGGATTTGCAAATCTGACACCAAGATATCCAAGAATTCCCCAGAAGATTGAATGAGAAACACAAATATAACCATCCAGATTCCATTTATTTTCAGAATAATCCCACCAACGTTCATGATAAAAATGTTCAATGAAATGTCCTCCAAACCACTCAATGACAGTGGCATCGATCATGGCAACAAGAAAAATCCAAAGGCCAGTCATCTCATGGGTATTGATCGTGATGATCACAGCACCGATACCGTAAGAAATACAAAGTGGAGAATTAATAAATCCACGGTTTACAAAACGCTTCTGATTAAATGCTGCCTGTATCACTTCCAGAATCCATCCAGTAAAAGAATAGAGGAAGAAAAGAAAGCATAATTCAAATAATGTTTTTATCATATGTAAAGCTCCTTTTTTGTTAATAATGTATTCAGTATATAAAAAATGACAAAAAAATACAAGAAAGAAAAGCATTGTTTCACAAACTGCACAAAAGCATCTGATAAATTCTTCACAAAATTTCTGAACAAATGTAAAAATATATATGAAAAAATAATTCACTTTGACATAATTTCAGAGAATATGTATTGAAAAGAAAACAAAGATTGACTAGAATAAAGGCATAAAGATTGATACAACTTAGAAAGCAGCAAATGAGAAAGGAGTATCGTCCAATGAAGAAGATTGTAGATGATTGGAGACTGATCTATAAGGTTTGCAGCCTGTATTATGAAGATGATATGAGGCAACAGGAAATCAGCGACTATCTTGGAATATCCAGAGCGACAATCTCAAGAATGCTTCAGAAGGGAAAAGAAAGCGGAATTGTACGCGTGGAAGTGGTCAATCCGATTCAGTTCACTTATGGAAAACTTGAAAAAACACTGGAAAGAAAATATGGTCTGAAAGATGTGATCGTTGTCGAGAATAGTTCTCTTGATACCAGACAGGAATCTCTGAATAAGATGTATGAAAAGGCAGCACTTTATTTGTCACAGTTTTTCCGTGATGGAGATTATATTGGAGTATCTATGGGATTTACTTTACATAATGTAGCGAGAACTCGAAGATCATTTGCGAAAGATAATCAGTATATGTTTGTACCAATCGTAGGAGGCATCAGTCCAAACAGTATTAATGGAGTAGATGTCCAGAGTAACCAGATTGCAAGAGAATTTGCAGATAAATTTGGTGGAAACTATACACAGTTTCTTGCTCCAGCACAGTTCTCAGATAAGAAGATCAAAGATTATTTCTTAGAGGAAAAGTCAGTGAATTTTATCTTCGATGACTTTGAAAAACTGGATACAGTTGTTATGGGAATTGGAGCAAATGATACAGGAACAGATTCCACACTGATTCATGCCGGATATATTACGGATGAAGAACTTCAAAGTTTCGCAGACAATGGTGTTGTTGGAAATGTGGCTCTGCAATTCTTTGATTCCGAAGGAAAAAGAGATAAATTTCAAGGATTCAACGAAAGAATAGCAGGAATGCCCGCAGAGCAGATTAAGAAGATCAGAAACCGAATTGGTATTGCAGGTGGAGTAGAAAGGGTGAAAGCAGTTAAAGGTGCAATTGCTGGAGGATATATCAATATATTGATCACCAACAATGAATGCGCTGAAAAGTTATTGTAGAACCGCAGAAAAAGAAACTAATCAAGATAAAAAAGATATATTTTTATTAGTTTTCTTTTTTTGAACAAAATATTTGTAAAAATAACACAAAAATGAGGAAAAAAGTAAAAATAAGAACAAAAAAAACAGCGGAAAAACCGCTGCATGGAATCAATCAAGCAGAGCAAGTGCTGTTTCTTTGGTAGTAAAAAATGAGTTGATCAGATGAAGCGACAAAGCAGAATGAATAATATCTTTCTTGTAAGTTCCTTCAGCAATACCAATAGAAACACGAGCATGTTTAGAAGCTTTAAAAATATCAGCATGAATGATTCTCTCTGTAAGTTCTGTCTCTACAAGTTTTGAATCTGAGGTTAAAAACTGTAAAGAGATATCACCGATAGCACCAGCATCCTTTAGCTGGGCGACTTCATCCGCAGAAAGAATATCATGTCTTGTCAGAAAAGAGGTTTCAAAAGTTCCGATCCCTGTGATGATGATATCTGGATTCTCAGCAAGATTAAGGGTTGATTGAACTTTTGGGTTCGAACTTAAAGTTTCGTATTCTTCCTTGGAAGAACAAAATGCTGGGAAATGAAGTAAATGGGATTTACCACCTGTCAGATTAGCCAGCTGGATGACGTTATAGTTTGGCAATGTATCAAATGAAGCGCCAAAACTTCCAGCAAGAGGGACGATCTGAATATCAGAAAACTTCAATGGATGGATATGGCGGATAAATCTTGAAACAGCATTTCCCCATGCTACACCGATGACATCGGTTGGTTTGATCTGTGAGATGAAATAATTCACAGCAGCCATGGAAAGATAATCTTTGGATGTATCGGAATTGTCGATAACACTTGCATATTCAAGCTGGTATTTATCACAGAGTTGCTGCTCTAACTGAGTATTTCCAAGGATTGGAGACTCGATTTCAATCTTAACGATACCGAGTTCTTCAGCACGGGTAAGAAGTTTTGATACCCAGGGTCTTGAAATATTAAGTTTCTTGGCGATTTCCTGTTGGGAGAGTTTGTCTTTGTAATATAAAGTTGCGATCAAAGTAATGCGATCTAACATAGCATCATTGTTTTCTAGTTTTTTCATAGGCAACATCCTTTATAAAAGTAATTTTAATCGTAAAAAGCACAAATGTGACATCTTTTTAACAAAATTATATTGTAAAAAATACAGAAATTCAAGAAAAAATGGATAAGAAAAAGAAAAAAAGACGAACAAATGTAAAAGAATGATATATATGGAACAAAGGATACCAAAGTCCAATGTAGATTAAAGGGCCCGATTCGATGGATGAGGTATTTGGAGAAACATTTATATAGAGTGAAAATGAAAAAATTATCATAGGTAAACATTAAAAAAGGAGGAAAACTTATTTATGACAGTTATTTCAAACATTGCAAATGGCTTTATAGGATTGTTCAACGCAGGTGGAGAGCAGTTTATGAGCTGGGTAACAGGAATTATTCCTTTAGTTATCTGCCTGATGACTGCGGTTAACGCACTGATTGGATTTATTGGGGTAGAAAGAGTAGAAAAGTTTTGTCAGAAGATCACAAAATATACACTTCTTCGTTATACATTGCTGCCAATCATGGCCGTTATCTTTTTAACGAATCCAGCGATGTATACATTTGGAAGATTTTTAAAGAAAGAACATAAAGCAGCATTTTATGATGCGACAGTTTCATTTTGCCATCCAGTAACTGGATTATTTCCACATGCAAATGCAGGAGAGTTATTCGTATACATGGGAATTGCAACAGGTATCCAGAAATTAGGATTATCTATTGGTGGTCTTGCAGTAAGATATTTCATCGTAGGTGTGATCGTAATTTTGATCCGTGGTATCTTATGTGAAAAAATTTATGCAGTATTAAGCAAGAAAGCAAATTAAGGAAAGGAGAATCCAATATGTATAAAACGATTACGATCAAAGCTGGAAGTGGTGGATGGGGAGGACCATTAACTATCGTACCTACAGAAAAATGCAATAAGATCTTAAGTGTTACAGGTGGAGGAGTTCATCCGGTCGCACAGAAAATTGCAGAAATGACAGGAGGAGAAGCAGTTGATGGATTTAAGGAAACTCTTCCAGATGATGAAGTTTTAGTAGCTGTTGTAGATTGTGGTGGTACAGCCCGCTGCGGAGTTTATCCCAAAAAAGGAATTTTTACGGTAAATATTGAACCAGTAGGAAAAGCTGGTCCATTAGCAAAATATATTACACCAGAGATTTATGTATCAGCAGTTACAGAAAGTGACATTTTTGAATCTGATTATGCTGGCCATATTACACAGAAAGCATCAGAAGAAAAAGAACAGCCACAAGCAAGTGCTGCTCCAGAGCCAAAATCAAAAGCACAGGCAAAAGAAGAAATTGCAAAAGCAAACGAAGGAAAAAATGAAAATATCGTTGTCCGTATTGGTAAAGTTGTTGGACGTGTTGTAAATATCTGTTTTCAGGCAGGTCGTGATACGATCGAAATGGTTGTTGGAACAATCCTTCCATTTATGGCATTTACAGCTACACTGCTTGGTATCATTTCGGCTAGTGGACTTGGAAATGTCATTGCAAAAACAATTTCACCTATTTGTTCTACATTGCCAGGAATGGTAGCGATCGCATTTATTTGCGGTATTCCGATCCTTTCTCCAGTCCTTGGACCAGGAGCTGTTATTGCACAGGTAGTCGGAACATTGCTGGGATCACAGTTTGCACTTGGAAATATTCCTCCACAGTATGCACTTCCAGCTTTGTTTGCAATCGATGCACAGGCAGGATGTGACTTTATTCCGGTTGGATTATCCCTTGGAGAAGCAGATTCAGAAACCATTGAATATGGTGTTCCAGCCGTATTGTTTGAACGACTGATCACAGGACCATTAGCGGTACTGATCGCGTTCGCATTTAGTATTGGAATGTATTAATAAATATAGATTTCACAGGAGGTAGAGAAATATGAAATATCAGTCTAAAATCGTTGGACTTGGACCAGATGCGTTAGCGTTTCTGGAAGATGAAGATATGAACTTTATCATCATTTTTAACGAAGATGCACCACCAGAACTTGCAGAATTATCGGTACTTCATACAAAAGCTGAATTGAAAGAAGATCCAGCTGTTGGAGATACATTAAAGATTGGAAATAAAGAATTCAAAGTCAGTGCTGTCGGATGGGAAGCACCTCATACATGGGCAGAACTTGGACATTGCACATTAGATTTCAAGGGAGGATCAGAGGCAGAACGTCCGGGATGTATCTCTCTTGAAGGAAACCAGCTGACAGCAGAAGATTTAGCCGTTGGCGGTGTCATTGAATTATATTAATTTAGCACTTATTAATTTATTTATATATAAGATAAGGAGAATGTGATTATGTTAAACATGGATCAAAAATTAATCAAAAGACAGGAAGAAGGAAAAATCATCAAAACTGGTATCGTAGGTGCCGGACAGATGGGACGAGGAATGGTAACACAGATGGTACTGATGAACGGTATCACACCAGCCATCGTATCTGACATCAAAGTAGAAAATGCGGTTCACGCATTCAAATATGCCGGAGTATCAGATGAAGATATCGTAGTTGCAAAAACACTTGCAGATGCAAACGCAGCAATGGAAGCAGGAAAATATGTAGCATGTGAAGACGCAAACTTCGTATCCCAGGCAAACTTAGTAGAGTGTGCGATCGATGCAACAGGAGTTCCAGATGTCGGAGCAAAAGTAGCAACAGACGCAATGAAGAATAAAAAACACGTCGTTATGTTAAATGTAGAAACAGACGTAGTTATCGGGCCATACTTAAAGAAATTAGCTCAGAAAGAAGGAGTCATCTACACAGGATCCGCAGGAGATGAACCTGGAGCAGTCATGGAATTATACAGTTTTGCCAAAGCCATGGGAATGAACGTGGAAGTCATGGGTAAAGGAAAGAACAATAAGATCGACTACGAATGCAACCCAGATACAGTCTTAGAAGAAGCAACACGCCGTGTTATGAGTCCAAAGATGTTATGTGCATTTAAAGATGGAACAAAGACAATGGTAGAGATGACAGCGATGTCTAACTACACAGGGCTGATCCCAGATGTGATCGGAGGACACGGACCAAAGACAGCACCGGGAACAGAAGGTGTCAAAGAATTAAATGATATCTTCAAATTAAAAGAAGACGGCGGAATCTTAAACAAACATGGAGTTGTAGAATATGTAAACGGAATCGCACCAGGAGTCTTCGTAACAGTATCCACACCAAACGAAGAGATCGCATACCAGATGGGATACCACAGCATGGGACCTGGACCATTATGGACATTATACAGACCATTCCACCTGTGCAACTTAGAGACACCATTAACAGTAGCAAAAGCCGTGATCGACGGAGAAGTTACATGCGTGCCAATCGACGGATTAGTATCAGAGTGTATCACAAGAGCGAAGATTGACCTGAAAGCAGGACAGACGATCGATGGTATCGGAGGATACACAACACACGGATCAATCGCCACAGCAGAAGAATCCAATGCGAAAGGATATGTACCATTTGGATTAGTAACAAACAAAGCTGTTATGAAGAGAGATGTCAAGAAAGGACAGCTGCTTACATATGATGATATCGAATTAGATAAGAGCACACTGATCTACCAGTTAAGAAAAGAACAGGATGCTATGTACGGAAGAAACGTATTATAAAAATACGTCTAAAAATTGACACTTTAACTGACTGGAGAGCCTGTGACAGGAATAGAATAATACGTTCCTGTTATAGGCTCTCTTAATTGGTGAAAATAAAAACAATAGGTATACAATGATGGTTGTGTAAAAACGCACAAAAAATAAGAAAAATTGAATAAGAAAATAAATGATATTGACAAACAGAAACAAAGTAGATAAAATAAGTGTAACAAAAGTGATTAAGAGGCACGAATGTAAAGTATAAAAATATACAGAATTACTAAAAACAAAAAAGGAAGGAGATTTTACAGTGAGTGGTATTTCAAAGATGTTATTGATCGTATTCGTATTGTTTATCCTGCAGGCCTTGGGAGGCTGGTATCAGATTCAGAATTACAGGAAAGCAATGAGAAGAGTTCATCAGTATGGGAACGTCGGATTTGGACAGAGAAAAGGAAGGCTTACAGCAGGATATATCATTATGATCGCATGCAATCATGATGGAATTATCACGAGATGTGAAATCATGCAGGGATTAAGCTTCTTAGCAAAATTCAAGCCGTTAAATGAATTCCTTGGAAAAGATATGAAAGGAAGAAGCATTTACGAATTCCTTGATGATATGAAAGATTTTGATAAGAAACAAAAAAAGAAATATAAAGGTTATATCAATGCATTTGAAGCACTTGACCAGAGACTTCAGGACACAAAGCTTGAAGCAGATCAGAAACAAGCAGATCAGAAACAAGCAGTCAGTCAGGAAGCACAGGATGCATTAGCATAAAATTTGATATACATGGAACAAAGAACAAACGATAGCCGCTTACAGATCAGGGCCCAAGGAAGTGAGATGGTTATGAAATGTTTTGAGTGACATTTATATAGAACTTGTGTTTTTAATTAAATTAGGAGCAAAAAGGAGGATAAAATTATGGAAGTTGTTTCTAACATTGCAAATGGTTTCATCGGTCTGTTCAATGCAGGTGGAGAAACATTTATGGGATGGGTAACAGGAATCATTCCACTGGTTATCTGCTTAATGACAGCGGTTAATGCGGTGATCGGATTCATCGGTGTTGAACGAGTGGAAGGTTTCTGCCAGAAGATTACAAAGTATACGATCCTTCGTTATACATTACTTCCAGTTATGGCAGACATTTTCTTAACAAACCCAGCACAGTATACATTTGGACGTTTCTTAAAGAAAGAACATAAAGCAGCGTTTTATGATGCCAGCGTTTCTTTCTGTCATCCAATTACAGGTTTGTTCCCTCATGCGAATGCAGGTGAGTTATTCGTATACATGGGAATTGCATCAGGTCTTCAGAAAGCAGGATATTCCATTGGTGGACTTGCAGTAAGATATTTCATCGTCGGTGTTATTGTAATTCTGATCCGTGGAATCTTATGTGAACGTATCTATGCAGCATTAAGCAAACGATAATCTGGAAGGAGGAAAACGAATATGTATAAAACAATTACGATCAAAGCCGGAAGCGGTGGATGGGGAGGACCATTAACAATCTCTCCAACAGAGAAATGCAATAAGATCTTAAGTGTTACAGGTGGAGGAATCCATCCGGTTGCTCAAAGAATCGCAGAAATGACAGGAGGAGAAGCCGTTGACGGATTTAAAGAGACTCTTCCTGATGATGAAGTCTTAGTAGCAGTCGTTGACTGTGGTGGAACAGCCCGCTGCGGTGTATATCCAAAGAAAGGAATCTACACAGTTAACATCGAGCCTGTTGGTAAAGCAGGACCTCTTGCAAAATATATCACACCAGAGATTTATGTATCAGCAGTTACAGAAAATGATATCTTTGAATCTGACTATGCTGGACATATCAAAGGAAACCCAGCAGCACAGGCAGCCGAAACAGCAGCTGCAGCACCACAGCCAAAATCAAAAGCACAGGCAAAAGAAGAAATTGCAAAAGCAAGTGAAGGTAAGAAAGAAAATATCGTTGTCCGCATCGGTAAAGTTGTTGGACGTGTGGTAAATATCTGTTTCCAGGCAGGTCGTGATACGATTGAGATGGTCGTTGGAACAATCCTTCCATTCATGGCATTTACAGCAACACTGCTTGGTATCATTTCGGCTAGTGGACTTGGAAATGTCATTGCGAAAACAATTTCCCCAATCTGTTCTACGGTACCTGGAATGGTAGCGATCGCATTTGTCTGCGGTATCCCTATCCTTTCTCCAGTCCTTGGACCTGGAGCCGTTATCGCACAGGTAGTCGGAACATTGCTTGGATCCCAGTTTGCACTTGGAAACATTCCTGCCCAGTATGCACTTCCAGCCTTATTTGCAATCGATGCTCAGGTAGGATGTGACTTTATTCCAGTAGGATTATCACTTGGAGAAGCTGATTCAGAAACAATCGAATATGGTGTTCCAGCCGTATTATTTGAACGTCTGGTTACAGGACCATTAGCCGTATTGATCGCATTTGCATTTAGTATGGGAATGTATTAATCAATCACTTACACAGGTTATGTCATAGAAAGGAAATCATCAAATGAAATATCAGTCTAAAATAGTTGGGTTAGGTCCAGATGCGTTAGCATTTCTGGATGATGAAGATATGAATTTTATTATTATTTTTAATGAGGATGCACCTCCGGAACTTGCAGAGCTTTCAGTACTTCATACCAAAGCGGAGTTAAAAGAAGATCCAGCAGTAGGAGATACATTCAGAATCGGTAAAAAAGAATATAAGATCAGTGCAGTTGGTTGGGAAGCACCTCATACTTTGTCCCAGCTAGGTCATTGTACTCTGGATTTCAAAGGTGGAGATGAGGCAGAACGTCCAGGATGCATATCACTGGAAGGAGAGAAGCTGACTCCAGAAGATCTGGAAATTGGCGGATTGATTGAGATTTATTAAGATTAAGAATTGAAATTTTCTAAAAAGGTCTGTGGAGATTACTAGCCACAGACCTTTAATCATTTTACAGTATTTTTCTAAAAGATTTTATAAAAGAGATAAAGCGGTTTCTTTATCTGTAAAAAATGCAGTAACAAGATGACGAGATAATACAGCATGTATGATTTCTGTTTTCTCAAGACCTTCAGCGATAGCGATCACACAGCGGGCGTGATCCGCAATTTTAAAGACATCTGCTTTGATAAGATTTTTGGTAAGTTCTGTATTGATCGTATTTCCGTCCTTGGATAAAAACTGTAATGCGAAATCTCCGACAGCATCGTATTGTTTTAATTCTTTGATGGATTCATCGGAGAGAATATGATGTCGCGTCAGGAAGGAAGAATGAAAACTTCCGATTCCGTTGATCACAAGATCTGCATTTTCTGCCTGAGAAAGAACAGCCTGGGTGTTTTCGTTCTGGCTTAAAGCTTTGTATTCTTCTTTGGAAGAACAAAAAGCTGGAGCATGAAGAATGCCTGCATTTCCCTGAATTCTTTCGGCAAGTTTTAATGCACTGTAGTTTGGCAGTGTTTCAAATGTTGTTCCAAAACTTCCAGCGAGTGGTACAACATTTGTATCAGGAAGCTGCATAGGCATCAGTTCATTGATAAAACGTGAAACTGCATTTCCCCATCCAACCGCAATGGTGTCATTGGGTTTTATGACAGAAATAAAATAATTGGCGGCGGCTTGAGCGACATAGTCTTTGTATGTATCATCGCGATCGATGACAACAACCTTTTGTAAATTATATTTTTGCTGTAAGGTTTCTTCCAGATCGGAATCTCCAGAGAGTGGAGAGTCAATTGTGATCTTTACAATGCCAAGTTCCAAAGCCTTTGCTAAAAGTTTTGAAACCCAGGGACGCGAAACATTTAAACGCTTCGCAATTTCTTGTTGTGAAAAATGATTTTTATAATAAAGATTTGCTGCCAGCAGAATCTTATTATACATTAAATCATCCGTTTCTTTCTTTGCCATGAAGCGACTCCTTTCGATGAAAACAACAATAGGCACATATGTAACTATGATTTAATGAGATTATATAGTAAAAGAGTGACTTATTCAAGCAAAATAAAGAAAAATTAGAAAAAGTATTGACGAACATATGTAAACTGTATATAATACAAGTATCAAAAGTAATTGATAAGCACATATGTAACTTCAAACGATTTTCAATCAGATAGGAGAATGAGATTATGTTAAACATGGACCAGAAACTGATCAAGAGACAGGAAGAAGGAAAAATCATCAAAACTGGTATTGTAGGTGCCGGACAGATGGGACGAGGAATGGTAACACAGATGGTACTGATGAACGGTATCACACCAGCCATCGTATCTGACATCAAAGTAGAAAATGCGGTTCACGCATTCAAATATGCCGGAGTATCAGATGAAGATATCGTAGTTGCAAAAACACTTGCAGATGCAAACGCAGCAATGGAAGCAGGAAAATATGTAGCATGTGAAGACGCAAACTTCGTATCCCAGGCAAACTTAGTAGAGTGTGCGATCGATGCAACAGGAGTTCCAGATGTCGGAGCAAAAGTAGCAACAGACGCAATGAAGAATAAAAAACACGTCGTTATGTTAAATGTAGAAACAGACGTAGTTATCGGGCCATACTTAAAGAAATTAGCTCAGAAAGAAGGAGTCATCTACACAGGATCCGCAGGAGATGAACCTGGAGCAGTCATGGAATTATACAGTTTTGCCAAAGCCATGGGAATGAACGTGGAAGTCATGGGTAAAGGAAAGAACAATAAGATCGACTACGAATGCAACCCAGATACAGTCTTAGAAGAAGCAACACGCCGTGTTATGAGTCCAAAGATGTTATGTGCATTTAAAGATGGAACAAAGACAATGGTAGAGATGACAGCGATGTCTAACTACACAGGGCTGATCCCAGATGTGATCGGAGGACACGGACCAAAGACAGCACCGGGAACAGAAGGTGTCAAAGAATTAAATGATATCTTCAAATTAAAAGAAGACGGCGGAATCTTAAACAAACATGGAGTTGTAGAATATGTAAACGGAATCGCACCAGGAGTCTTCGTAACAGTATCCACACCAAACGAAGAGATCGCATACCAGATGGGATACCACAGCATGGGACCTGGACCATTATGGACATTATACAGACCATTCCACCTGTGCAACTTAGAGACACCATTAACAGTAGCAAAAGCCGTGATCGACGGAGAAGTTACATGCGTGCCAATCGACGGATTAGTATCAGAGTGTATCACAAGAGCGAAGATTGACCTGAAAGCAGGACAGACGATCGATGGTATCGGAGGATACACAACACACGGATCAATCGCCACAGCAGAAGAATCCAATGCGAAAGGATATGTACCATTTGGATTAGTAACAAACAAAGCTGTTATGAAGAGAGATGTCAAGAAAGGACAGCTGCTTACATATGATGATATCGAATTAGATAAGAGCACACTGATCTACCAGTTAAGAAAAGAACAGGATGCTATGTACGGAAGAAACGTATTATAAGAGATAAAAACTTAAACTTTCCTGCCGCATCTTTATGCGGCAGGAAAGTAATGAAAATAGTGAATGTAAATTAGGAGGAAGACGGATGTTAGTAACTTTAAAAGAATTACTCGACCAGGCCAAGATAGAACACAAAGCGGTAGGTGCATTTAATGGAACGACATTAGAAGCGATCCGTGGTATTATTCAGGCAGCAGAAGAATTGAATTGTCCAGTAATTCTGCAGCATGCACAGAGTCATGATGATATCATTGATCTGGAAGAAATCGGACCAATCATGAAATATTATGCAGAACGTGCAAAAGTTCCTGTAGCACTTCATTTAGATCATGGAAGTTCCTTTGAACGATGCGTACAGGCCCTGCGTTTAGGGTTTACATCAGTTATGTATGACGCATCAGCAAAAAGTTTTGAAGAAAATGCCGAAGAGACAAAAGAGATTGTGAAAATCGCACATGCAGTAGGAGCAAGTGTAGAGGCAGAACTTGGACATATCTTTACATCTGAAGTTGTTCATGGAGAGGGTGGCTCCGCAGACAGCAAAGATGATTATGATGATCTTGATGATATTTATACAGATCCAGAAGTTGCAAAGAAATTTGTAGAGTTAACAGGGGTTGACTGTTTAGCTGTTGCGTTTGGTACAACACACGGAGTATATTTAACAGAACCAAAACTAGATCTTCCTCGTGTAGCAAGAATCAGAGAAGCTGCTAACGTACCATTAGTTATGCATGGTGGATCCGGAGTATCCGATGAAGATTACGCTGTTGCGATCGAGAACGGAATCTGTAAAGTAAATTACTATACATATATGAATGTTGCCGGAGGAAAGGCCTCCAAAGAATTCTGGAAAGATGATGAAACAAATTTCTATGATTCTATGGCAATTAAAGCAACAGAAGCGATCAAAGAAGATGTAAAACGTGCGATCAAAGTATTCCAGAAATTATAGAAAAGAGGATAAAAATGGCAGTATATAAAGAAACAATCGAGGTAAAATCTCACGGGAAAACCCCAACATATATTGATATCACAAAGGACGTAAGAAGAGTCATTGAAGAAAGCGGAATCAAGAACGGTATCTGTGCCGTGATTTCTCCTCACACAACATGTTCCGTATTCTTCGAAGAATTCTGTCATGACTATAATGAAGATGGAGATGAATTCTTACAGGAAGATTTAAATAATGTTCTTGCAAAGATCATTCCGGACCACGTATCCAAAGATCAGTATGTATATCCAGGAGAAGAACACTACAAAGCGGTAGAAAGCTGGCCAAATGCTGAAGATTATCTTCCAGGAGGAGATAGAACAGCATTATTTAATGGAGATGCACATTTAAAATCAACATTACTAGGTTCCAGTGAAACCTTTGAAGTAGATAACGGAAAACTTGGGGTAGGTACAACAGGATATGTATATTTTGCAGATTTTGACCGTACACGTCCACGAACAAGAAAATGTAAGATCGTAGTTCTTGGAGAATAAGGAGGAAAGCATCATGGCAAAAGCCCAGTCACCATTTTTAATTGTCAATCCTAAGTCATATTTATACGGAAAAGAAAGTCTTGAATTAGCAAAAGCAGCTGATCAGGTTGCCAAAGATACAGGACTTCAGATATATTTCACATGTCCATATGCGGATATCCGTATGATCAAAGAAAATACAACTGATATCATCGTATGTGCCCAGTCCATGGACCCATTAGTTCCAGGAAGAGGAATGGGACACGTATTACCAGAATCTTTAAAAGAAGCTGGAGCTGAAGCATTATTTTTAAATCATGCAGAGAATCCTAAAACAGTCAGTGATCTGTACGCAACGATCAAACGAGCAAAAGAACTTGACATGATCACAGTTGTATGTGCAGACTCAACCGTAGAAGCCAAAGCAGTTGCCTGCATGGACCCAGACATCGTACTGGCAGAGCCAACAGACTTGATCGGAACAGGCCAGGTGGCAGATGATTCTTACACAATTGAAACAGTCAAAGCGTTAAATGCGATCAATCCAAATGTATTAGTAATGATCGCATCCGGCGTAAGCACAGCTGAAGACTGCTACAATGTAGTAAAATTAGGAGCAGACGGAACAGGTGCAACCTCCGGAATCTTAAACGCACCATCCCCTGCACAGAGAGTCAGAGAAATGGCAGAAGCAATCGTTAAGGCAAAAAATGAAAAATAAAAGTTAACAAATAGTTTGTTCACTTGTTTTCTTAATCCATATGAAAAATGAGAAGGGATCTTGGATTCCTTCTTGTTTTTTGTATAATTCTGATTTGAAAGGTAGTCGTTGACTGTTGTATGAAATAGAAAGAAGATCAGAACAAATATTTATAATATATCGGTGGCAACACGCACTTAAAATATGCTGATCGTTGCCACCGATATATTATAAATATTTGTTCTGATCTTCTTTCTATTTCATACAACGGAAGACTATTCAAACCACTACGGAGTGTGCATGTTAAACAGTATTGGATGATAATTTTTGTATCCGTTAACGGAAGATCAAAGGAACTTACAATCACCGATTTGACGAGAAGTTTGACATATATTTAAATCTTAATTATATCCAATACCATCCAACATACACACCAACTCAAATTTTCCAATCTTGTAGTTTCCTACACTATAACCTTCAGGTATATGAGCAAAATTTCACCGCTGTGCTTTCGGTTGCTTATTTATTTTTTCCATATACGGAAAGACTTCAGTTGGCCAACACTACAATTAAAATTTTGAGCAATTCCACTAAAATAATGTTATAATAATAACAAACACCAAATCAAATTAACCAAGAAAGGAGCAAAATCATGGCAGCAATCATCGGAAGTCCAACACGCTACATTCAAGGAAAAGGGGAAATGAAAAACCTATGTTCCTACGCAGACAAGTTCGGAAAGAATCTATTCATTTTAACAAGTGCATCTGGAAGGAAGCGAGTAGAACCAGCGATCAACGAAGGGAACAAAGACAGTAATCTGACATACGATGTATTTAATGGAGAATGTTGTATGACAGAGATCAACCGTATTATAAAGATCGTAGAAGAAACAGGAAGTGATGTGATCATCGGAATCGGTGGAGGAAAGATTCATGACACATCAAAAGCTGTTGCATACTATACAAAGAAACCAGTCATTATTGTACCAACCATTGCATCCACAGACGCACCATGCAGTGCATTATCTGTGATCTATACAGATGAAGGTGTATTTGAGAAATATTTGTTCTTGCCATCAAGCCCGGATATGGTTATGGTAGATACAGATATCGTTTCAAAAGCACCAGTAAGATTGTTGATCTCAGGTATGGGAGATGCCCTGGCAACTTATTTTGAGGCAAGAGCATGTAAAAGATCCGATGCAAGTAATTGTGTTGGCGGAAGATGTACATTGGCGGCAATGAATCTTGCACAGTTATGTTTTGATACATTAATGGAGAACGGAGTACAGGCGATGACAGCGGCAAGAGAAGGAATCTGTACAAAAGCCGTAGAAAATGTAATTGAAGCAAATACTTACTTATCAGGAATCGGATTTGAAAGTGGAGGATTAGCTGGGGCTCATGCAATTCATAATGGATTTACAGCGATTCCAGAGACGCATAAGATGTATCACGGAGAGAAGGTTGCATTCGGAACACTGGTTCAGCTGGTATTAGAAGATGCTGGAGAAGATGAGATTATGGAAGTGATTGATTTCTGCAGTGAAGTCGGACTTCCTGTGACATTAAAAGCATTGGGAATCGAAGAAATAAAACCAGAACAGATTATGGAAGTTGCGAAATTAGCGTGCGCACCGGATGATACGATGGGGAATATGCCATTTGAGGTGACGCCAGAAGATCTGTATGCTGCGATTATGGGTGCGGATGCACTTGGAAGATATTATACGGAATAATAGTTAGAAAGATAAGAGCCTTGATAAATAAAAAGATACGATAGAATTTGAAAAGAAAGGGAATTTAAATTCTATCGTATCTTTTATTATTATATGAGTTTCTTTGTTCTGTAGATTTAGTTTTTTGTATGTTTTACAACGTCCACTCAACTAAGTTCGTCTGCCGCCTACGGCTCGGACTCACTAAGGTTCGGGACGGGCTTTCTCACTAAATTCGTACTGCGCCGGTGGCTTGCACTCATTAAGTGTTCAATGCCTATTCAACAGTTACAGACTTAGCCAGGTTTCTTGGCTGGTCAGCATCATATCCTCTAAACAGTGTTACATGATAAGCAAGTAACTGTAAAGCAACAGTAGAAGGGAATGTTGCGAACAGGTCGTCTGTAGCTGGAACCTGAATTAAATCATCATAGATTCCTTCGTAGTTTGTCATATCTTTATCTGTTACGACGATTACATGAGCTCCACGTGCTTTTACTTCTTCAACGTTTGCCATTAATTTAGGAAGTACGCTTTCCTGTGTAGCGATCGCGATAACAGGGACACCTTCTGTGATCAGAGAGATTGTTCCATGTTTTAATTCTCCAGCACAGTAAGCTTCAGCGTTTACATAAGAGATTTCTTTTAATTTTAAGCAAGCTTCACAAGCAATACCGTAATCTAAACCTCTTCCAAGATAGAAAGCTGAGAAAGTATCTTTGATTTTTTCTGCGATTCCTTTGATGTAATCGTCCATCTTTAAGACTTCTTCCACAGTTCCGATTGCCTGCTCAAATTTCTCACAGAAATCTTTCATCTGTTCATCTGTCATTAAGTTGTTAACTTCAGCAAGTTTTAATGCGATCAGATACATACCAGAGCACTGTACAGAGAAAGCTTTTGTGCTTGCAACAGCGATTTCAGGACCTGCATGAGTATATAATACATAATCACTTTCACGAGCAATACTTGATCCCTTAACGTTAACGATAGAGATTGTTTTAGCTCCACGCTCATTTGCAAGACGAAGTGCTGCAAGAGAGTCAGCTGTTTCTCCAGACTGTGTGATAACAACAACTAATGTATGTTCATCTAAAATCGGATTCATGTAACGGAATTCAGAAGCTAATTCAACAGTAACTGGAATACGGATCATGGCTTCGATCAGATGTCTTCCGATCAGTCCTGCATGCCATGCAGTACCGCAGGCTGTTACGATCACACGGTTAACGCCTTTAAAGATATCATCAGAGATGTTATCTGCAGAAAAATCTGCACGGTTGTTGTGGATACGAGGCATGATCGTGTTATGAAGAGCTTCTGGCTGATCATAGATTTCTTTCTGCATGAAGAAGTCATATCCACCTTTCTGAGCTGCTGTTGTATCCCAGTCAACGTGAAGCATCTTAGGTTCTACAACGTCACCGTTCATTGTATATAATGTAATGCTGTCACCTTTCATGACAACGATGTGTTCTTCAGGTACTACAAAGTAGTCTTTTGTATATTTTAATAATGCAACCATATCAGAAGCGATAAAAGATCCGTCTTCTGTATGAGAAGCTACTAAAGGACTTGCATTTCTCATGCAGTAGATCTCTCCTGGATGATCCTTAAACATTACACAGAAACCATAAGCTCCTTCTAAAACTTTGTCAGCTTCTTTTAATGCTGCAAATGGATCTCCATCATATAAAGAGTCGATCAACATTGCTGCAACTTCTGTATCTGTTTCAGAAATGGCTGTGTATCCTTTTGTTTTTAAAGAAGCAGCTAATTCTTTGTAGTTTTCAATGATTCCGTTATGGATCAATGTTACATTTCCAGATACATGAGGATGAGCGTTCACTTCTGTAACTCCACCATGTGTTGCCCAGCGTGTATGTCCGATTCCGCATGTTCCTTCTAAGTCAGTAGTAGCAGCTACTTTTTCACGAAGTGTAGCAACCTTACCAGTAGTTTTTACGATTCTTGTTTCAGATCCGTTGTTTACTGCGATTCCGGCACTGTCATATCCACGGTATTCAAGCTGCTGTAAACCGTCAACTAAAATTCCAGGTGCCTGTAAGTTTCCAGTAAATCCAATAATTCCACACATAATATAAATCTCCTTAAATTTGCGCAAAGAAATAAGAGGAAGCATAAATGTGTAAAAAACTTCCAAATAAATCTTTGATATTCTTTTTTTTCTAACATCATATGCGGTTTTGTCCGGATTATACTGCCTCTGTTTCATGATCACTCATGGTTTTACTCAGTATATCACGTAGTCCGGAGCTGCGGGAAAGCATCCGCCGAATATTTCGATCACTTTCCTCCTCGTTAACCTTCCTATCAGACAAGATCATGTCTGTTTCCGTATCAGAAAGGTGCATGGCGCTTCGATATGTTTAAAAACTCCTTTCATTTTATTTGAAGAAAATACTCAAAACCCAAAGCTTTTCAACGTTAGTGATTCTAACACGGAAATAAAATGAAGTCAAATAAGAATCGTATATTTAATAAAATGTTAATAAGTTACGGAAGAAAAAGTCATATTTTAATAAAGTTTTAAGAAGTTAAAACTAGATACTTTAGAACATGAATGGTATAATACTATGACAGCAAAAGAAGATAAAGGAGAAAAGAATGAAAACTTTTTTTAAGAATATAGGGAAAGTGATCGTGGAAAAACTTCGCAGACATCCGGTCATATGTAATCTTGTATTATCGGCTGTTCTGGCATTTTTACTGGAAGTTTTGGGTCGTCAGACATTTGATCTAAGTGCGGTTGGGTTTGTGAATGAACGGACCAAGATGTTCCTTTACAGCATTTTTATTATATTTTTGACATATTCTGTGACATTGATCACTAAGAGACGACTTTTTACCTATATTATAGTGACATTGTTATGGAGTGTTGTTGGGATTGTGAATTTTATGATGCTAAGTTCACGAAATACGCCATTTACTTATGTTGATATTACATTGATGAAATCTGTGCTTCCGGTTATGAATAATTATTTTACTCCTCTGGAGATCGGGGCGATCGGAGCATTAATTTTGATCGCACTGGTGTTGCTTGTTGTAGCATATATGTATCTTCCAATGGAAGAACAGTTAAATCGTAAGATTGGATTTGTGAAAGTGGCAGTGATCGCAGCAGCATTTGCGGGTGTGACATCTTATGGATTTAAGAGCGGTATGCTCATCGATGAGATCCATAACATCAGAATCGCGTTCAGTGATTATGGAACAGCATATTGTTTTAGTATTACAGCACTGAAGAATGGAATTGACAAGCCATCCAATTATTCAGATAAGAAGATCGAACAGATTGAGAACCGCACGAAGAAGAGTGTTGCCAAGATAAAGAACCAGAAAGTGATAAAGCCGAACATTATTTTTGTACAGCTGGAATCACATTTTGATGTGACACAGGTCAAAGGATTGAAGTTTAATAAAGATCCATTAGAGAATTTTCATAAATATATGAAACAATATTCATCAGGACATCTTTCCATGCCTTCCTATGGGGCAGGTACAGCCAATTCAGAGTTTGAGCTGATCACAGGAATGAATCTGGATCATTTTGGGGCTGCAGAGTATCCGTATAAGACAGTGCTTCAGAATACAACAACAGAGAGTATGGCAACAGTGCTGAAACAGTATGGATATAAAGCGCATGCGATTCATGATAACAGTGCAGCGTTTTATGACAGGGATCTGGTATTTTCACAGCTTGGATTTGATACATTTACAACGAAAGAAAGCATGAACATCAAGAAGTGGACGGAGAATGGATGGGCAAAAGATGAGATTCTTACCGGTTGTATTATGGACAGTCTGAATTCCACAAAAGGCCAGGATTACGTTTATTGTATTTCTGTGCAGGGACACGGAGATTATCCGACAACACAGATCATAGAGAATCCGGAGATCACAGTAGAAGGAATCGAAGATGAGGCCCTGAGGAATAAATATACCTATTATGTGAATCAGGTATATCAGATGGATCAGTTCGTTGGAAGACTTGTGAAGGCGCTGGAGAAACGCGGAGAACCAACGATCCTGTGTATGTATGGAGACCATTTGCCAAGTCTTGAGATTGAAGATGAAGATCTGACATATGGTAATAAGTATCAGACAAGTTATTTTATGTGGGACAACATTGGATTAAAGAAACATGACGGAACGATCGAGGCGTATGATCTTGGTTCAGAAGTTCTTAATAAGTGCAATATTCATACAGGAATCATGAATAGTTTCCATCAGACAAGAAAGGGAACAAAGAATTACCAGAAAGATATGAAAAATCTGCAGTATGATATGCTTTATGGAAAGCAGTATGTATGGAATCAGCAGAATCCATACAAGGCGACAGATCTTAAGTTTGGAATCCGGCCGCTGACTGTTACGAAAGCATATGAAACGGATGACAGCATCTTTATCGTAGGAGATAACTTTACGAACTTCTGTCAGGTTTACGTTGGCGATGTGAAGATCAATACAACGTATCACAATGAACATCTGCTGGAAGTTTCGAAGAAGGATCTTAAGAACGGGGACGCATTCAAAGTAAGCATCGTAAGTAAGGCACCGAGGGTGTTAAGCAGCTCAAATGAGTATGTTTATAAAGAAAAAAGTGAAAAATAACGCAAAGATGCTTGTATAAGGCGCAAATCATATGCTATAATAGGTGAATGTTTGTGAAATTACAAAAAAGATAATAATTTTTAGG
>CAJMOO010000013.1 GCA_905215045.1 uncultured bacterium
TCATGTTCTGCGTTCAGATTGATGCTCGGGAGTGTTCTTCGCATAAATTCACTTTGCAGGATTCTCACTATCGCCTGCTCACTGGGAACGATAATTTATGGTACTTTTCTCCGTCATTGCCCATTGAGTCATTATAATATAGAGATTTAATAATTGTCAATGCTTTTATTTAGTCTTTGTGTATTTGAGTTTGCAGATTTCTTCTTTTTCTAAGTTAAAATAGTTCTTTTACGATCAGTTCTCTATTCTTTAATTCGTATTTTTCTTCGATCAGTAGATTGTAGAAAAAATGTTCTAAGTATTTAAATTCAGTGCTGATTCCTTTGGGGTAATCTGCATAATTTGATCTTACGAGGGCATTTCTAAAATACTGGGCATGTTGTTGAAACATGTCGTTGTTGATTGGAAAGCCTATGCTGTTTAGGTAGCGCTCGATGAATACTGCAGTTGTTCTTGTGTTTCCTTCTCCGAAGGCGTGTACCTGCCAGATCGCGGATGTAAATTTTGCGATATGGTTTATTAGTTCAAATTCATCGCAGGATAAATAATCGTATTCTTTTTCTTCTTCAAAATCGTATTGGAATGTGTCTGTGATCATGAAGTAATTGGCATATTTTACAGATTCTCCATTTAGAATTGGTTCTTTTTTGGAGATATTGTATGTCCTGAATTTTCCTGCAAAGTCATAGATTCCATGAAATAGATATCTATGAATGGATTTTAATGCAGCCGGACTAAATGTGAAGGAATCGTCTTGTAATAGTTGTACGATTCGATTTGCTACGATATCGCATTCCATTTTTCGCTCGATTTCTTCTTCTTTAGATTCATTTGTGTAATGCGAATATAAAAGTTTCTCAATCTCTTGGTTTGATAGGTTTTCTTCTATATTCTTCTGTGATAATTCTAATAAGTAGTTTGATGGTTTTAATTGGTCTACTTGTTGTAGTCCGATCGCTGTTTTCCAGTATTCTTGTTTTTTCTCTTTTGGAGTCTGATGTGTGTTTTTTTCATAACTTGTGTAATATTTCACGTTTCAATCCTCCTTATGCCTCATTGATCAATTCCTGGTCGCTAAATAATGCTTCGACTGCTTTTTCATAGTTTTTTAGATTCTGGACTTTTCTGATCTTCTTTGCGTATTTTTCGTGGTTTGTAAACATGACCGCTGCATTGTTCCAGAATTCTTTCATCTTATAAAGGACGTTTTTGTCTCCACTTAGATATTCTTGGTATGCTACATATAGAGTATCATGCATTTTTAGGAGTTCTCTTTTTGTTAATTTCTGTCCGTATTTGATTTCTCTTACCAAGGCTGGATTCCTTAATAGGCCTCTTCCGATCATCACAGCATTGATATCTTTGAATCGATCAGTGATATGATCATAATCTTGTTTTGTTACGATATCTCCGTTGTAGCAAAGTGGATTTCCGCTATGTTTTGTTGCGTATTCGAAGATATCTAAGTGTGGTTTTCCTTTATAGAATTCCTGCTGCAGTCTTGGATGGATCGTTAGTTCATAGACTGGATGGCGGTTGTAGATACTTAGAATTTCTTCGAATTCTTCTGGTTCTCTAAGTCCAATCCTTGTCTTGATTGAAATTTTCATATCAAGTGCTTCATAGATCTCGGTCAAAAAATCATCGAGAACTTCTGGTTCTCGCAAGAAACCTGATCCTTTTTGTTTTGCTACCACTGTTCTTGATGGGCAGCCTAGATTTAAATTCACTTCATTATATCCTAGTTCTTTTAATTCTTTGGCTGTCCGAATAAAATCCTGTGCATTTTTCGTAAGAATCTGTGGGACGATGTTTAATCCTTCATTGTGTTCTGGAAGGACATCCTGAAATTCTCTTGTCTTGAAGGTTCTTTTTCCATTTGGCATGATAAATGGTGTATAATATTTATCGATTTCTCCAAAGAGTTGTTCATAAATGTTTCGGTATAGATAAATCGTGATGCTTTCCATCGGGGCAAAGTAAAATTTCATAATAATACAATCAGCCTGAAACAGATAACGATCATAAAATAGAAGATCGTTACCTGTCTCAGGCTTCTCCTTTTCTGGCTTAATTTTGATTACTGTACACTGACAGTCTTTAATTCAAATCTGTCTCCTCTGTGTCTTGACTTGGAATATTCAAAGATTCTTCCATCATCTAAAAATGCTACCTGTTCTACTTCAAGGATTGGGAAGCAATGATCGATCTTTAGATATTCTTCTTCTTTCTCTGTCGGCAAGGTTGCACGGACAGTTCTATGGGCACTCTTGATCTTTAATCCCAGATCTTTAGAAATGTGTTCATAAATGGAGTTTTCTAGCACTTCTCTCTTAACTCCTGGAATTACATCAATTGGCATATATGTGTATTCTACAACGTATGGTTCCCCTTCGGAACATCTTGTACGTTCAATATAATAAACAAAATCGCCTTCTTCGATCTTTAGCCTTGCTGCTACTTCTTTATTTGCAGGTACTACCTGAAAATCGTGTACCATAGATGTTACGTGTGTGTGTCCTTCTGTATTTGCAAATCCTGAGAACTGATTTGATGTAGAATATGGATATTCTGAATCTGTCTTTAATGTGATATTCTTTACGAAAGTACCTGCTCCACGTCGTTTCACAACGAGTCCTTCATTCACAAGAAGATCCATCGCCTTCTTAACGGTGATTCGACTTACTCCATAATGATCGCACATCTCTGCCTCAAATGGCAACTGATCATTTGGCTTGTAGACACCGCTTTCTATCTTTTCTTTCATATCATTTGCAATACGTTCGTATTTTGTCAATTTATTGTTCCCTCCATTCAAGTATACCAGAGCATACTTCTGTTTTTATTATACACGATTTATATAAAGAGGGCAAAATAATATTGCAAATAATTAAGCCACTCTTATTGATAAGAATCTTTTGCGATATAACCGTGTTCCTCTGTAACCTTTTTCAGCCACTCGCCAGATTTTTTCACAGTACGTTTCTGTGTTTCTAAATCTAGAGCGATAAATCCATAACGGTTCTTATATGCATTGTTCCATGACCAGCAATCAATTCCTGTCCATGCATGATATCCAAAGCAATTGCTGCCTTCTTCCATCGCTTTTGCTAGTAACTGTAAATGTTCTTCATAGAAATCAATTCGATAATCATCTTCGATCTTACCTTCTTCATTGATATAGCGTTCTTCGCCTTCCACACCCATACCATTTTCAGAGATAAACCATGGAATATTGTTGTAATTTTCTTGTACATTTTTGGCAATGTCATAGATTGCTTTTGGATAGATTTCCCATCCTCTGTATGGATTCACTCGTTTTCCAGGCATATCATATTCTTCATAATACTGCTCTGGAGACCAATAATCACAATCTAGTGGTGTTGTTCTTGTTTTCACACGTTTTGGATGATAATAATTAACTCCTAAGAAATCAATTGTGTTGTTCTTGATGATTTCTAATTCTTCTTCGTTTTGATCCCATAGAACGTCATTTTCTTTCATGATATCGATCATTTCCTGTGGAAATACTCCATGAACAGCTGGTTCAAGAAAACTTCTGTTATAAAATGCATCGACGATCTTTGATGTTTCCTGATCTTCTTTGGAGTCTGTTGCTGGATAAGCTGGTGTAAGATTTAGGATATTTCCAATTTTTGCATCGCAGATCTCATGGCATAATGCGATTGCTTTGGCACTTGCAAGGTTAAGATTATAGATTACCTGCATAGCTTCTTTTCCTTTATTTACATACTTTGGATAGTGGAATCCGCATAGATATCCTGCTTCTGGAATAACCATTGGTTCATTAAATGTCGTCCAGTAATGAACCTGATCTCCGAATAATTCAAATGCTGTCTTAGCAAATTTTGCATAGAGATCTACGACATGTTTGCTTTCCCATCCACCGTATTTTTGGAACAATTCGATAGGCAGATCAAAATGGTGAAGATTTAACACTAAAATGATATCGTTTTTCTTACATTCATCGATCACATCTTGATAAAATTTCACTGCATTTTCGTCTGGTTCTCCAGTTTCTAGATCTTTGATCAGTCTTGACCACTGAATAGAAGTACGGAAAGAGTTCATTCCGATGCTTTTCATCATTTTGATATCTTCTTTATAATGATGGAAGAAATCTGTCGCTACAGTTGGTCCTACTCCATTAAAAAATTCTTCCTTACTTGTTTTATACCAATAATCCATCACATTCTCGTGGGGTTTCTCAAATGTTCCTTCCATCTGAGGTCCACTCATAGCTGCTCCCCACCAGAAATCTTCTGGAAATGTTACTTTCTGACTCATTGTTATGTCCTTCCTTATGACGGATCATGAAGGATCAAGCATGCGGCCCCGATCAGACCACAATCCTCTCCCAATGCCGCCGGTATGATTTTTACATTTTCTTTTAAGGCATCATATACCTTTTCTTTTGTTCTTTTTTCTACTTCTTTGATAAATCCAGGAATTTTTAATGCTACACTTCCGCTTAAGATAAAGATTTCAGGATCTAAGACTCCATATAAAGTTCCTAGGAAATTAGACAGATATTCATACGTATCTTCCATGATCTCTTTGGCAGTTTCATTTCCTGCTTTCGCTGCTTCATAGACTTCTCCTGCATGAGCCGCACTGATGCCTGCATCATTTGCACGTTTTGTGATCGCTGTTCCACTTGCAATGGATTCAATGGATCCTTTTTTTAAATCTCCTTGACTTGGACCATCTCTCCACACAATACTATTGGCAACTTCCTGTCCAAAACCTTTGGCTCCATGATAAATCTTTCCGTTAACACAAAGTCCTGCTCCAACACCTGTAGAAATAGTTAAGAATTGCACAAAATGTTTTCCTGCACCTGCACCTACTAGAGCTTCTGCCAAGGCTGCAAGATTTGCATCATTTTCAAGTGCAACTTTAACACCTGTGATCTCTTCTAAGCGTTTGCTTAATGGGAGGTAATGCCATCCAGGAAGGTTTGGAGGTGTTAAAACAACACCTCCGATCAGATCTAGTGGTCCTGGGCATGAAATCCCAATTCCTTCGATCTCTTTTGCAAATCCTTTGATGATCTCTCCGATCTTTTGCAGTGTAACTTCTGGATCTTTGCTATCTGTAGAAAACTTGATGCGCTCTAAAATCTTATATTCTTCATTGATCAGTGCAACTCTTGTGTTGGTCCCTCCAACATCGATTCCTACTGCATATTTCATAATCTTTGACACTCCTTTATTCTCTTGTGTCTATTTGTTGATCATCTTGCACAGGTCGATAAATTCACCTGCTAATACCTGGAATGTCTCAGCGGACATCATCTGATCTTCTGCATGGATCAGTAACAGACATGTTTCTACAGATTCTCCAGAAGCTTCTTTCTGGATCATTTCCACATGTGCTTTATGACCTTCTGCATACATTTTATTTCCTTCTTCGATCAGTTTCTTTGCTTCTTCATAGTCGCCTTCTTTTGCTTTATGAATCGCATTAATATAACATGATTTTGCTGTTCCTACATTTGAGATGATCTCAAAACAAGCTAATTCTAAACCTTCCATATCTTACTCTCCAATCAGCTCTAATGCATGTGCCAATACTTTTTTCCCGTTCATTGTTCCATAATCTCTCATATCGATTACTTCCACTGGAATTCTTCCATCTGCAAGTTTTTCCATTTCAGATTTCTGATACCCAACCTGTGGTCCAAGTAATAAAACATCTGCTTTATCAATCTCGTTTGCTGCATCTGTCACTGATTTTGCCTGAATTGTAGCTTCGATTCCCTGTTCTTTAGCTGCTGCCTGCATTTTCTGAACTAACATGCTTGTTGACATTCCTGCGTTACATACTAATAAAATATTCTTCATGATTTGCCCTCCTGTGCATGAAATATGCTTTAAAATTTATAATAGTTTCTTAATTCTTAAACTTTTTATGCTTCTTCGTTTGACTGTTCCATCTGTTTTTCCATGATCTTATCATTAATTTTTACAAATGGAAGATATAATAATACTCCAATGGCGATAATGATCAACTGTACAATGACTGCTCTGAAGTCACCGGCTGTTGCAAGGTATGCATTCACTAGTGGTGGTGTTGTCCATGGGATGTAGACCACGCATTTACTCATAAATCCAAGTGCTGTTGCTGCATAAGCGATCGCGATTCCGATAGCTGGTAATGCTACGAATGGGATCATCAGTGCCATGTTATATACAACTGGATATCCAAAAATAACTGGTTCGTTGATATTGAAGATTCCTGGTGCTAATCCTAATTTTGCAATACTCTTGGATGCTTTGTTCTTACTGAATAAGAATGTAACGATCAGTAATACGATCGTACTTCCTGATCCACCGATCATTCCAAATGTAGGTACAAATGCTACGTTCATGATATGTGGAATTGTATGATGATTTGCATAAGCAAGCATGTTTTCGTTGATATTTGCAATTAGTAATGGTTCTAGTAATGTTCCGTAAATAACTGTCTGATGAATGCCAAGTGTAAATAGGAAGTTTCCTAAGCTGTATAAGAAGATAACTCCGAATAAACTTGTATTTACTTTTCTTAATGGTTCCTGAATAAACTTGGAGATCAATGCTACAAGGTTTGTATCAAAACATACAAACAGCACAGTAGAAATGATTCCCCAGAATGCTAATACTAAGATAACTGGAATTAATACATTAAATGAATTTCCTACAGCTGGTGGAATATTATCTCCTAATTTGATCTGTAATTTTTCGACATGTGAAATCTTAATAAATAATTCGCATGTGATCAGACCAATGATGATTCCTGCAAAAAGTCCTGTTGTTCCAATATTAGAAAATCCTAAGATACCTGATACCTGAACGGCTTTGTCTGCACCAACTGGTGTAACTTCTAATACGTTTGGCATCATAACGATCAAACTTGCTAATGCAATGATCGCTGCTGCTAGTGGGTTTTCAAATCGTTTGCTTTGTGATAACATATAAGCAACGATTGGTGCCACGAGTAATCCTGAGATATTTAATGTACCATTTGTAATGACAGTGCCCCAATACTGTGCATTTACAAGTGCATTTCCTTTTAAGATGAGCGGTAATACGACGTTGTTGATCAGTACCGCTACCCCTGCCAGGATGTATAGTGGCATGATCGTTGCGAATGTATCTCGCAGTGCCTTCAGATGGATCTGTCCTCCAACACGCATTGCGACATTGGAAAACTTATCTATAAACTTATTGTTTCCTCCCATATCCAAAATCCTCCTTTAATTCTTTTATAGGATATGTTTTTGCGCTACAAAAGATATATCTTTATTTAGAATTTAACATATCTTTTATGTGCTGTCAATCAAACATTGCCTTTTCATGATTATGAATAAGACCTTTTGATTTTTTTTGGTGATATTGCACAAAACATTTTCTTTTTCTTTCCATATATCCTATCCTTACGATTCCAATCCGGACTTTATTTTTTCGACATTTGATGTTATATTATTAGACAAAGAGTGAAAAATCGAGAAACATTGAGACAATTTATCAGCGAGGTATGAATAATGAAAGAAATGAAACCGATCAAAGAAGGTAAAGTTCGTGAGATTTATGACAATGGTGACAGCCTGATCATGGTTGCAACTGACCGTATCAGCTGCTTTGATGTCATCCTAAAGAATGATGTCACAAAGAAAGGAACTGTTTTAACACAGATGTCCAAATTCTGGTTCGACCTTACAAAAGACATCGTTCCTAACCACATGATCTCTGTTGATGTCAAAGACATGCCTGAATTCTTCCAGCAGGAAAAATACGACGGAAACAGCATGATGTGCCGTAAACTTACAATGCTTCCAATCGAATGTATCGTTCGTGGATATATTACAGGAAGCGGGTGGGCAAGCTATCAGGAGAATGGTACAGTATGCGGAATCAAACTTCCTGAAGGATTAAAAGAATCCGACAAACTTCCTGAACCAATCTACACACCATCTACAAAAGCAGAAATCGGTGATCATGATGAGAACATTTCTTTTGAAAGAAGTATTGAAGTTCTTGAGAAAGAATTCCCAGGTAAAGGACAGGAATACGCTGAACAGTTACGCGATAAGACGATCGCACTTTATAAGAAATGTGCTGATTATGCATTAGAACACGGAATCATCATCGCAGATACGAAATTTGAATTTGGTCTTGATGAAAACGGTAACATCGTCATCGGAGATGAAATGTTAACACCAGACAGCTCTCGTTTCTGGCCAGCAGACGAATACGAACCAGGTCATGGACAGCCATCCTTCGACAAACAGTTCGCCCGCGACTGGTTAAAGAGCAACGAACATGACTGGAAACTGCCTCAGGACATTGTTGATAAGACAATCGATAAATATTTCCAGGCTTATGAGATGCTTACTGGGAAAGATTTATAGTCATTCATTGTATGTGACAGAAATAAAAGAAAAACCAATACTTAAAAGAATCAAGGTGGCAACTCCGCATGTTTGCCACCTTGATTCTTTTAAGTATTGGTTTTTCTTTTATTTCTGTCACATACACCTGAAGTCTATTCAAATCACTACAAAATATGTGTGTTTTACTCTATTGACGATAATATTATCTGTCTGCCACTGTTAAAATTAAAAACGATAATGTTTAACATACACACCTACATAAATTTTTCAATCTTGTAATTGTCCTCACTTTAGACTTCTGGTATATGATAAAAACTAAATAAGCAACCGAAAGCGCAGCATTGGAATTTTGCCATATTTTGAACAAATTCGCAGCCCAATTGGACGAATGTCTGAGCGTCAAAGACTACTGGGTTCAGTAACTTTCAACGCGAGTTTTCGTAGGAAATTGGGCGGATCAGCGATTTGTTCAAAATGTGAGCAAAATTCCACCGCTGCGCTTTCGGTTGCTTATTTAGTTTTTATCATATACTCAAAATCTACAGTTGGCCAACATACAAAATTTAAAAATCATCTTAAAATTTCTCGTCCAGTAAACACCACAATAGACCGAGGTTTCATCACATATTCACGATCAATGCGAATCTCTTCTCCTTCTTGATAGAAGTACTTTCCTTTCTCATCTCCATAAGTATCCACACTTAAGTACCATGCTCCATGATTTGCAAGGTTTGGAAGTGTGATCTTTACTTCTTCCCAATAAGCATTGACTGCTACATATACAAGATCGTCTTTTCCTTTTTTGCGGTCATATCCTGCAAAGCTTACTGCCAGTGTTTTTGCATTTTGTGGTACTTCCATACGTTCTGCATTAACATCGTGTGCATGCATTGCTTCCATTCCGCAAACTGCATTGTCCAGTTTCTTGCGGATAACTGGATGTTTTTTTCTGTAATCGATCATAAATTTAAAGAATTCAAATAAATCTTTATTCTTCTCTAATAAGCTCCAATCAATCCATGAGATTTCATTATCCTGACAGTAGCTGTTATTATTTCCAAACTTCGTATTTCCGAATTCATCGCCTGAGAAGAACATTGGCGTTCCACGGCTGCACATTAAGATAGCACAAGCATTTCTGATCATGCGGTAACGTAATTTGAGTACTTCCGGATCTTTTGTATCTCCTTCCATACCACAATTCCAGCTTCGATTGTCATTTGCCCCATCGGTATTGTTCCAACCATTTGCCTCATTATGTTTATTATTGTAAGAATAGAGATCATACATTGTAAATCCATCGTGACATGTGAGGAAGTTGATACAGGAATTGTATCCAGCGTAATTACTGTTTCCATCAGAGTAATATCCGCCATACAAGTCACCTGAACCACAAATTCTCCATGCAGCACTGTTAGCTTCCCAGAAATCACCTTTTAGATAGCCTCGCATCGTATCACGGTACTGTCCGTTCCATTCTGCCCATCGCTTGCTGGCTGGAAAGTTTCCTACCTGATATAATCCACCTGCATCCCATGCTTCTGCGATCAGTTTTACATTCCTTAAAAGTGGATCATAGGCCAGACTTTTTAGTAATGGTGGATTATTCATTGGCATTCCATCTTCATCTCGTCCAAGAATGCTTGCAAGATCAAATCGGAATCCATCTACGCGATAATGAACCGTCCAATGTCTTAAACATTCAAGAATCATCTGCTGTACTACTGGATGGTTGCAATTTAGAGAATTCCCACATCCACTAAAATTATAATAATTACCTTCTGGAGTTAATAAATAGTAGATGTTGTTGTCAAATCCCTTAAAACTGAAGAATGGTCCATTTTCATTTCCTTCCGCAGTGTGATTAAATACAACATCCAAAATAACTTCGATTCCATTTTCATGAAGTTCACGGATCAATTCTTTTAATTCCTGTCCTTCATTATTGACTTCCTCAGCAGCTGTATAACTGGCATTTGGTGAAAAAAATCCAACCGTATTATATCCCCAATATTCAACAAGTTGTTTTCCATCCACTTCTCTTGCGTTGATCATCTCGTCAAATTCAAAGATCGGCATCAATTCTACCGCATTGATCCCTAATTCTTTTAAATATGGAATCTTTTCTTTTAATCCTGCAAAAGTTCCTGGATGTTTGACTCCTGAGGATGAATGATTTGTAAATCCTCTGACATGTAACTCATAAATGATCAGATCACTCATCTCTCTGCTTGACTGTGGCTGTACACCCCAGTCAAAACTATCTCTTACAACTCTTGCATGATACGTTCTGGTTCTTTTATGTCCCCAGACTTCCTGTCCTGCAACAGCCTGAGCATATGGATCCAACAAAATTTTTGTTTTATCAAACAGTAATCCTTTTTGTTCATCATATGGTCCATCCACACGATAAGCATATTCAAAATCTTCAGATTTCAGATCATAAACGATCATAGAATAGACATCTCCGATCTTATATGATTCTGGAAATGGAATGATTGCATATGGTTCTTCTTCTCCTGGATGAAATAATAGCAGATCACATGATGTTCCATTGCTTGTATGCACTGTAAAATTCACCCCACATGAAAATTCTGATGCTCCATTTAGATCAAAAAATCCTGGTCTTACTTTAAAACCATTAATTTCCATCATTGGATTTACCATTCTGACATCGTCTTTAATATAATCATTCAAAATATATTGTTTCAAAACTATCACCCGTTCTATCTTATTTTATCATCTTTCTTATTTCTATTCTCTTAATTCCCTATATCGTCTGTTTACTTAAGACCGATGCAAAAGTAACTCTCTGATCGATCCAACTGCCTGTGATCGAAACCATTTTACCCATCGTAAATGCAGCAACGATCGTTCCAATACCTAATCCATCTAAATATCCAAGCATCAGACATGTTAAAAGCCCCGTTGTGGCAAGACATAAAACATCAAATATGATCTTAACCCTTGCATATGGTTTGTCAATGATTTCTGATAATTCTCTTGGAAATAAATCCGTTGGAATGATCGGAAGCTGGCATCTGTTTTCTAAAGCAATTCCTATACTTAACAAGAAATAACTGATCAGGAAATACGCAATCCTGCATGGGATCGTCTGTGGCAGGATCCCAATCCATAATTCATTGACATCTAATAATTCACTAAACGCAAATCCTGCAACGAAGCTGAATAAATAAGATGGTACAAACTTTCTTCTTAGGATCATCAGACTTAACACTAATGCTCCCTGAAATATATATGTCCATGTACCTAGTGATAACTCCTTAAATACTTCCGAAAATGCATAAGGTACACTTGAGATTGCCGAAATTCCAGAACCTGAATACAGCATCAGTACTACACTAAAACTATTGATCACGATTGCTGCCATCAATGCAAGCTCTCCTCTTAGTATTGGTTTTTCATTCTCCATCTTTCATCCTCCAAGTCTACACGTAATTATGAATATAAGTTTAGTCCTTATTTACATATTTTACAAGTTAGATTTTTTTCATAAATCTATAGAAGATATCTATTAATTCTCTGTCAAGATTAGATTCTGTACTTTTTTCTGTAAATATGATATGATTGCACTTGTGTCTGTTCATGTTCCATGTCACCTTAAGGTAACATGGATCTTAATGATTAAATATCTATTATATAAGAACAGATACAAATTAATAAAAGAAATTTGAAAGAGGTTTGATTTATGTTAGAGCTTATACAATCAGTTAACAGTGCCGTGAACAACTTTATCTGGGGTGTTCCAGCCATGATCTGCATCATTGGTGTCGGATTACTGTTAACGATCAAAACAAAATTTTTACAGATCCGTAAATTCCCTTATGCAATGAAGGAAACACTTGGTCGTGTCTTTAAGAAGCAAGATGCATCCGACGGATCTATGACTCCATTTCAGGCAGTCTGTACTGCACTCGCTTCCACAGTCGGAACTGGAAATATTGCCGGAGTTGCCGGTGCGATCGCAATTGGTGGTCCTGGTGCTGTTTTCTGGATGTGGATTTCTGCTATTCTTGGAATGTGTACGAAATTTTCCGAAGTAACACTTGCAGTTCACTTCAGAGAACGTAACCAAGAAGGGGATTATGTTGGTGGTCCTATGTACTATATCAAGAATGGTCTTAGCAAAAACTGGCATTTTCTTGCTGTACTATTCTCTGCTTTCGGAGTTTTAACAGTATTCGGAACTGGAAATGCTACTCAGGTAAATACGATCACAACAGCAATCAATTCTGCTTTGTTGAATTTCCACGTGATCAGTCAGTCTTCTGTTGGAACTGCGAATCTGATCATTGGTATCATTGTTGCAATTCTTGTAGCATTGATCTTACTTGGCGGAATCAAAAGAATCGGACAGGTAGCTGAAAGATTAGTACCTTTTATGGCATTTATTTATATCTTCTTTGCCTTAGGTGTTGTTGTTTTAAATATCGATCAGCTGCCTGCTGTTTTTGGTTCTATCATTAACGGAGCTTTCCATCCTGCTTCTGTGACTGGTGGTATTGTTGGAAGTTTCTTTATGAGTATGAAAAAAGGTGTCGCACGAGGCATCTTCTCAAATGAAGCCGGACTTGGTACAGGTTCGATCGCTCATGCTTGTGCTGATACAAAAGAGCCTGTAAAGCAGGGACTTCTTGGTATCTTTGAAGTATTTACTGATACGATCTTAATCTGTACATTGACAGCTTTGGTCATCCTCTGCAGTGGAATTCCAATTGGATTTGGTGCCGATGCTGGTGCTGAACTTACGATCAGTGGATTCACTGCTACTTATGGAAACTGGATCTCCATCTTTACTGCGGTTGCGTTATGTTGTTTTGCATTTTCAACCATTATCGGATGGGGATTATATGGAGCTCGTTGTATTGAGTTTTTATTCTCCTCTAAGGTTATCAAACCTTTTATGTTAGTATATTCGTTAGTTGCGATCATTGGTGCTACTGTAGACCTTGGAATGCTTTGGAGTATCGCAGAAACATTCAACGGTCTGATGGCGATTCCGAACTTGATTGCTTTATTCCTTCTATCTGGAACTGTGGTAAAATTAGTAAAAGACTATTTTCATGAGAAATAGTTGCACACTCTTGCTTTTCCACTTCGTTTTGCCTGGTAAAGTGCCTGATCGGCGCGTTTATAGAGATCCATGTAGCAGTCCCCGTCTTGTGGGGCTGTGCTGATCCCGATACTGATGGAGATATTATTTCCTTTCAATTCGTCGATCTTGTATGCTTGTGTTTTAGCCAGCAATTCTTCTGCTTTCTTCATTGCTATATCCTTTGTCTGGATATTCTTCATAATGACTCCGAATTCATCCCCACCGATCCTTCCTAATATATCTCCTTCACGGAAAGTGCCTTTTAGAAGTTTCCCGAATTTCTGTAACACGATATCCCCGACTGCATGTCCATAGATATCGTTGATCTGCTTAAAACAGTCCACATCCAAAATCAAAAATGCATGGTACTTATTCTCATCTTCTGATAAAAGTTCATCCGTTAACTGCTCGGTTGTTTCTTTGTTATATAATCCTGTCAATGCGTCAGTTTGTGCATATTTCAGTAATTCTTTGTTCCTTGTATGATTCTCATAAACAATATACAGGATCAATAAGGTCACCAAAACAATAAATACGATCATAAAGCTTATTTCGTAGTCTTCAATGAAGTTATATGACTGTTGTGCTGCCTGTTCTGGTAATGCATAACAGAGCATCCAACCATTGGCCCCCATTGGCATATATGCAAAGTAATGTCTTCTTGTCCCTTCTTTCTTGCTGTCTGCCGTTACAAGATTTTCTTTTCCTTCTTTAAAATCCTGTTTGATCTTCTTCACTGTTACTTTGTCTTTGATGATCCATTTGCAACAATATTTATAGAAATTATCTCTATAATCAAGATTCCAGTAAGATGTATCTCCTTCAAATGCAATGATTTCTCCGTTTTGCGCAATGATCATACTGCATCCTTGTCCATTAAAAAGATCTTCAAACAGCATACGACTTAGAGCTGTTACGTCATAAGAACCTCCAAGAGCTCCGATCACTTTGTGTTTGCTGTTATATATAGGAACTCCTAACACAACTCTTGTTGATCCAGAAATACTACTATCTAATGGATCACTTAATGTTCTTTTTCCACTGATCACTTCTTTAAAATATTTTCGATGCGATAAATTCTTTATCAATCCATTGTCATAATGAGCATCCCCATTTGGCTCGATCAATGCAGTCCCACCAAAATCTGTATGTTTTGTGATCGACTTGATCAAATCCATATTCTTCTTTGCTAACAGATGGTCTGTCTTGCCAATCTCTTCTGCTAATGCATTTAAGTAATCATATTGAATATCTAATATTGTTCTTAAATGCTCACTCTGTCTGACCACGTTGTTCCTCATCGTGTTTTTTGATCTTTGTTCAACAGAACGTTTTATGCAAAAGAAGAAAACAAAAAGTCCTACGATGACTGCCGCTAAGAATATACTGATCACAGCCGCATATTTTTTAATCTGTGTCTGATTCTTCTTCATAACTTTGATTCTCCTTGATTCTATATCTGGATATATTTTTGTTCTATTTAACTATACCAAAATTTGCTATATCCGTCTATTTAATCCCGTGAAAATCTTTTTTATATTAGAATAAAAAAAGAGAAAACTTTCGTTTTCCCTTTTTTCACAATGTTTTATTATTCTTAAGCATTTTCAAACTGGCTATTATAAAGATCCGCATAGAATCCACCCTTGGCCAGTAATTCTTCATGATTTCCCTGTTCCACAATGTCTCCGTGATTCATAACTAAGATCACGTCGGCATCTTTGATCGTTGATAAGCGGTGGGCAATCACAAAACTTGTTCTTCCCTGCATCAGATTATCCATTGCCATCTGAATTCGTTCTTCTGTTCTTGTATCGACCGAACTTGTTGCTTCATCAAGAATCAAAATCTTTGGATCTGCTAAGATTGCTCTTGCGATCGTTAATAACTGTTTCTGTCCTTGGGAGATATTATTGCTTTCTTCGTTGATCTCCATATCATATCCACCTGGCTGTGTTTCAATGAAATGATGTGCGTATGCAGCTCTTGCTGCTCCTTGGATTTCTTCTTCGCTTGCATCTAATTTACCATAGCGGATATTGTCACGGATACTTGCATTGTAAAGCCATGTATCCTGAAGCACCATACCAAACATTTCTCTTAGGTCACTTCTCTTGAATTCTCTGATATCATGGCCATCTACTTTAATGCAGCCTCCATTCACATCATAGAAACGCATCAGAAGTTTGATCAACGTTGTCTTTCCAGCTCCAGTTGGTCCTACGATCGCAACTTTTTGTCCTTCTTTGACATCGACGGAGAAGTCATTGATGATCGTTTGATCTTTGTTGTATCCGAAGTTTACATGTTCAAATGTTACATTTCCAGCAAGTGTATCAACAGGTACTGCGTCTTTTTCAACTTCGATCTCCTCCTCTTCTTCCAGAAATTCAAAGACACGTTCTGCAGATGCTGCGGTCGTCTGCATCATGTTACCTACCTGTGCTAACTGTGTGATCGGTTGGCTGAAGTTTCTTACATACTGTAAGAATGACTGGATCTGACCTACCTCGATTGTCTTCTTGATTGCTAAATATCCACCTAATATTGTTACTGCTACATAACCTAAATTCCCAACAAACTGCATCAGCGGCATCATTGCTCCTGAGAAGAATTGTGATCTCCATGCAGAATTGTAAAGTTTTCCATTTACTTCTTTAAATTCTTCGATCACGCTTTCTTCTTTGTTAAATGCTTTGACAATGTTATGTCCACTATAGATTTCTTCTACCTGTCCATTTAACTCTCCAAGATGTTTCTGCTGTGCCTTGAAATATGGCTGAGATTTTGACATGATCAATCCGATCAATCCCATAGATAATGGAAGTGTCAATAAAACTGCGATCGTCATCGGAATACTGATACGGATCATCATAATAAATACACCGACGATCTGTGTCGTTGATGTGATGATCTGTGTCATACTCTGGTTTAAGCTCTGCCCTAATGTATCAACATCATTTGTAACTCTTGACAATACTTCACCATAGGTTCTGCTTTCAAAATATTTCATTGGCATACGATGAATCTTCTCTGAAATATCTTTTCTCATCTGGTAACTGACATTATTTGATACATGTGTCATGATCAGTCCCTGAATAAATGAGAAAATCGCACTTGCTACATATAAGCTTAACAACATCAATAAAATATGTGTAACTTTATCAAAATCAATTCCACTTCCACCAGATACTTTGTGAACCAGTCCTTTGAAGATCTCAGTTGTTGCATCTCCTAAGATCGTTGGTCCAACAATGTTAAACACGGTACTTGCAATGGCAAAAATGATTACCATAACGATCGGAACATAGAAACGTCTCATGTATTTGATCAGTTTGACCATTGTTCCTTTTAAATCTTTGGCTTTCTCGCCTGGTGCCATTCCTCTGCCTGGTCCACCCATCGGACCTCTTCTTCGATTATTACTCATGGTCAGACACCTCCCTTGCTTTCTTAAGATCATCTTCTGATAATTGCGATTTGGCAATCTGTTGATAAACCGGACAAGTATTTAATAACTCTTCATGAGTTCCTTTTCCTACGATATTTCCTTCATCTAAGACGATGATCTGGTCTGCATGAAGGATCGTACTGATCCTCTGTGCTACGATCAATGTTGTACTTCCATTTGTTTCTTTCTGAAGTTCAGAACGAAGTTTCACATCTGTCTTATAATCAAGTGCTGAGAAACTGTCATCAAAAATATAGATTTCAGGATCTTTTGCAATAGCTCTTGCAATTGATAATCTCTGTTTCTGTCCACCAGATACGTTGGAACCGCCCTGTGCGATCGGTGAATCATACTTTTCCTCTTTCTCCTCAATGAAATCTGTTGCCTGTGCGATTCTTGCTGCACGTTTCACTTCATCGATCGTTGCATCTTCTTTTCCATATTTTAAGTTGGATTCGATCGTTCCTGAGAACAATACTCCTTTCTGTGGTACGTATCCGATCTTTTCACATAAATCATGCTGTTTTACATCACGGATATCCACCCCATCAACCAAAATACTTCCACGGCTGACATCAAAGAATCTAGGAATCAGGTTGATCAATGTTGATTTACCACTACCTGTACTTCCAATAAATGCGGTTGTTTTACCAGCTGGTGCTGTAAAGCTGATATTATGAAGCACTGCTTCATCTGCATCAGGATAGCAGAAATATACATTTTTAAATTCAACTTCACCTTTTTTCTCTGGTAAAAATTCTTTTGGTTCTTCTGGATCTTTGATCATGACTTCCATATCTAAGATCTCATTGACACGTTCTGCTGCAACCTGTGCACGAGGCATCATAATAGATACCATGGAGATAAATAAGAATGCCATAATGATCTGCATTGCATACTGGATAAATGCCATCAGATCTCCAACCTGCATCTTTCCTGCATCAATATTGGATGCTCCAACATATACGATCAGAACAGTTAAACCATTCATGATCAGCATCATTGTTGGCATCATAAATGTCATAGCTCTGTTTACAAATAAATTTGTCTTCATCAGATCCATATTGGCTTTATCAAAACGTTCTTCTTCATGTTTTTCTGTACTGAATGCACGGATTACGGAAAGTCCAGTAAGAATTTCCCTTGTTACTAAGTTTAATCGGTCGATCAGTTTCTGTAAGATCTTAAATTTTGGCATCGCTACCTTAAATAATACAAAGATCACTAACATGATCGCGATCACACCGATAGCGATCGTCCATGTCATCTTCGCATTGGTTGTTAATACTTTGAAAATACCTCCGATTCCCATTAATGGTGCGTATACGACGATACGGAATACCATCGTCATAAACATCTGAATCTGCTGGATATCATTCGTACTTCTTGTGATCAATGAGGCTGTTGAGAATTTATCAAACTCAGAGTTTGTAAACGACATAACTTTCTCAAATACTTTCTCTCTCAGAATACGACTTAATTTCGCAGCTAAACGTGCTGACAATAAAGTAACACTCACTGCTGCTGCCATGATCAAGAACGCAAGCCCGATCATCTTTGCTCCTGTCACTAACAGATAATGTGTCTGCATCTGGTCAATATCAAGTCCGATTGCTTTGTATTCTGAAGTCACAAAAGAAATCGCTGCCTGACTGATGATCGTATCTGGCATGTCTTTTGTATCCATGTTCTTCATCTGCGCCATCATTTTTTTCTGGCTCTTGCTTAAAGAAGCTGCTGCCTGAGGATTGGCCTGAATCTGTTTTGCCATCTGCGCTGACAACTTAAGCATTGCCTTTGACATACTCGTATCAAGATGTTCTCTGTCTTTTTTGGAGATATATCTTCTGACATATAAACGTCCGTCTTTATAATCTTTATATTTTGAATCTTTTACCTGATCTTTTGTATAAAGTTTATAAGCATCTTCCATATCATCTGCATCATCTTGTTTCATAAGAGATTTCAATGCCAGAAATGTTTCTTCTCTCATTACATCAGGAACTGCGTCTTCAATACCCTTTTGCTGAATACCTACATTGACGATATTGGATGTAAATGTTGGTAATGTCAGGTCACAACTCGCCTGTAGGATCAGCAATAACACGATCGCAATGACAGGTACATATGCTTTTTTCAAATATCGAAATAATTTAAGCATCTGATTTTTCCTTTCTTTCTTTTTTTAGTATCTCTGTCTGTTCATCCAGACAATCACAAAATTTATTTAACAGTCTCTTGAGTTCTTCCTGCTCCTCTTTTGTAAAATACTCTTGAAGTTTTTCTTGTATCATGACAAATTTTTTATGACCGTCTTCACAGATACTTCTTCCCTTCTCAGTAAAATAAATTCTGCTTTTTCTTGAATCTTTTTCGTCTTGTTTTTTCTCTATATATCCATTCTTTTCCATTCGTCCAATCATTACGTTTAGCGTAGACGGCTTGACCTGCATCTTCTCGGCTAACTCTTTTTGTGTACAGCCTTCGCATTTTTTTAAATGAATGATCAGAGGCATCTGTCTCGGATGTATATTTTCTTCTTTCAAAAGCTCAAATCCATAAATCGCACTCTTATGATTCACTTTGCCGATCAAACTGTAAATTCCTTCACACTTCTTCATGTATGCTCCTTTCTTTACTTTGAGTATTTTAATTAGATAACTAATCATTAGACGACTAATTGAAATTCTAACATCATGTATACAAAATGTCAATAATTTCTGTATTTTTATCTCATATGGGATTTTATCAAAATTTTCTAAAATAAAAGAACCCTTCAGCTATCACATAAGCCAAAAGGTTCTTCCTTGTTTCATTTACATATTCGACTATTTCTTTTAACGAATTAAGCGTTTTTTCCGCAGCATTTTTTGTATTTTTTACCGCTTCCGCATGGGCATGGATCGTTTCTTCCGATCTTCTTTCCTTTTACAACTGTTGTTGAATTTCTGGATTCTTTGTATAACTCTTTTCTTCTTTCTTCTGTAAGAATGTCATCCCATTCTTTTAAGTTGTAAAGCCATTCTGCACGGCATCCAACCATGTTGTAGTATAATTTTTCGAAGTCGATGTCTAAGCTTACCTGTGTATTTTCATCCATCTCTTCGATTGGGTTTGCTTCTTTTAAGCTGTCATTGATTCCATCTAAGAATCCTACGAACATCTGTAACTCTGTCTCGTATTTATCTGCTAATTCTTTGACTGTTCCAGATACAACTGTATCTTTGTCAGCTAATAATTTCTCGTAGATTCCTTTTTCAATGTTGAAGTAATTTAACCAGAACTGCTGTCCTTCTGCTGTTCTATCGTCAAATTTATATGCGTAATCACGCCATTCCTGTAATAAAGCCATGTTCATTCCATCCTTTTCTCTTTAAAATGTTATTTTCCTTTGATACTATAACAAATCTTTGGCTTTTTTTCAACAATCGCCGGCAATTTTACATAAAAATCCCCCATTCCATGATTTTATGAGAATGGGGGAATACTTAAGGGGAGGATAAGTATTTCTCTATCCAGTTCTTTTATTAACTGGATATTCTTATTATGTCCTCTCTTTTGCTTCTTATTCATTTTCTTTTATAAAATATTTTACTCTTTCAAAACACAATAATCTATGCTAGGATACCTCATAGGTATATATATTTACGAAAGGATGTTATGATGAAAAAACAAAAGCGTATGAAGCAGATCACAGCGATCCTGCTGATCGTGATATTGCTTGCCATCATCGGATCTACTATCTATTTTGCAGTGAGCGGAAGCCAGTTATTCTGGATGTCACTGTTTTTGATGTTTTTCTTTCCGATCTTTTTATGGGCAATGTCATTTTTGTATAAATGGAGTAAAAATAAGAACGAGCACTGATGTTTCATTTTCAGTGCTCATTTTTATTTTACTTTCTGATTCTTTCCAAATATTCTTTGATATTTTTCTCATATCCATTTTCCGTTGGTTCATAAAACGTTGTTCCAAGAAGCTCATCTGGAAGATACTGTTGTTTTACATAATGATCTGGATAATCATGCGCATATTTATATCCGATTCCATGTCCTAGTTTCGCTGCGCCTTTGTAATGAGCATCTCTTAAATGATTAGGAACTGCTCCGATCTTATGATTTCTGACAGATTCTAATGCCTGATCAACTGCCATATATGCTGCATTGCTCTTTGGTGCACTGGCTACATAAGTGACTGCCTGTGCCAGTATGATCCTTGCTTCTGGCATTCCGATCCGTTCCACTGCCTGTGACGCTGCAACTGCTACCTGTAATGCCTGCGGATCAGCATTTCCAACATCTTCGGATGCACAGATCATGATTCTTCTTGCAATAAATGTAACACTTTCTCCGGCATCGATCATTCTTGCCAGATAATAAATAGCTGCATCTGGATCTGATCCTCGCATACTTTTGATAAATGCAGAAATCACATCATAGTGATTATCCCCATCTTTGTCGTATTTTGTCACTCTTCTTTGGATACATTCCTGTGCTACATCGATATCGATATGAATCTTTCCATCTTCAGCAGGTTCTGTTGTTAATATTCCAAGTTCGATCGCATTTAAAGCACTTCTTGCATCTCCTTCTGCCATATCTGAGAGAAAATCCAGTGCATCATCGGTAATCGTTGCTCCATAGATCCCCATTCCTTTTTCGTCATCTGTAATAGCTCTTACGATCAATTTCTTAATATCTTCTTTATCTAATGAATGTAGTTCAAATACATTGGATCTTGAGATCAACGCCTGATTCACTTCAAAATACGGATTCTCTGTCGTTGCTCCGATCAAAATGATCGTTCCATCTTCTACAAATGGCAGCAGGTAATCTTGTTGTGCTTTATTGAATCTGTGGATCTCATCGATAAACAAGATCGTCTTCTTCTGATACATTCCAAGAGATTCTTTCGCATCTGCCACCGCTTCCTGCATATCTTTCTTCCCAGATGTTGTTGCATTCATCTGTACAAAATTTGCTTTGGTCGTATTGGCAATGACTTTTGCTAAGGTTGTCTTTCCTGTTCCTGGTGGACCATAGAAAATGATCGAGCTGATCTTATCCGCTTTGATTGCTCTATATAGTAATTTATCTTTTCCAATAATATGTTCCTGACCCACCACTTCATCGAGGGTTGCAGGTCTCATTCTCCCTGCTAATGGCGACTCTTTATCTTTATTTAATTCTCTTGCATATTCAAATAAATCCATAGTTTTCCTCCAGATTTTATCTTAGCACAGGGCATTTAGAAAATCTATGAATTGTTAATACATTTTTTATAAATAAGACATGAATTTATCATATTACTTTGTTATAATGATAGAAGTTAATAACAAAGCACGGGTTAGGAGTTTATCATGGAAAATACATCGATTGAAAAGCTTTCTTACACAGAAGTTACAAAGAATATCAGCCAAGCTGAATACGACCAGACACAAGAAGAATATATTCTGTCCAAATCTCCTGATAAATATATGATCAGTCTTCCGGTCAAGGTATTAATGTTTGAAGGAGCAAAGGACAGTTCCCCATTTACATATTATTTCTATATGGAGAATGATGAAGATCTCTATCTGATGCAGAGAAAGCGGAACGGATCTGTGGTAGATAAAACAAAGATCCCTTTGACCAAAGAACAAGGACAGAAGATTTTGGATGGTGATTATCAATTTTTATTAGACAGTGATGAACCATTACTTAATTCTCTTTATTTTCAGTTTACGGTAAATCAGCTGCATCCTTTGTATCGAAAAGAATGTACGAGAAAGATCTTTCATCAGAATCGTTTCTTAGATGAGATCGTGGATATTCATATCGTGAGAACACCTTTTGAAGAAGATCAGGATTTCTTTGCAAAGCATGAGACGATACTTAAGGGTGGTAATAATAATGGATTACGACGAAATACCAGACAGTATCTGAATATGTCGAAGCCTATGAGTGAACTGTTGAATTACCAGAATTCTCTAATGTAAATATGGTGGAATGACGGAAATTATTGGTGGAATATTATAAAAAGAGATCATGTGTCTGCAGACGTGTTCGTACGGTTGCAGACACATGATCTCTTTTTATAATATTCAAATAATTTACGTGATTCAAACCACTACAAAGTGTGTATGTTAAACTGTACTGGATTTCAACTTTAGATGATTGTTATCGGAATTTTCTTTTTAACATCACAGATATTAAAAGTCCCACATATCCATTACATCATCATATTGATCAATTTCTATTTCTAATAGTTTTGCTATCTTCTTTCCGGCTGTAGAACTATTCCTTAATTCTTTGATCAAAGATCTTGCTTCTTTTATATATCCATAAACGATACAACTACTTGACAACATATAAAGGAATTCTTCGGAGCAGATGCGATTTTCTTCTTTGTATGCAAAAAGCTTGTCTATATCTTCTTTCATTCCCGTACTTTCGATGTTGTACAAACGCTCCTGTATACTGCGTGGAAATTCGTATAAATGTTGCTGTTTTGTGTTTTTGAAATTTTCTTTGTCAGACAGCATTCCTATACTCCATGGAGACATGTTTTGTTCCATTGCATATTTATCACGACTTCTTGCCTTTAATATCGGCAATTCCAATTCTATCATGAGATCACTGATCATATTCCACATTTCTGCATAAATGTCTGGAGTCCATGTTTTATTCACTCTGGTTTTTATATTTTCTATAATTACATCCAGCGTATCTCCACTCATGACTGAACTTATCGTATTAAATAATATTTCTGATGTTTCCTGCTCTGGCATACGAAATTGCTCTTGCAACATCACAAACAGAATATTGATTGCTTCTGCTCTGTTTGCAATATTATCTGTTAGTTCATTAATCTCCCATTCTGGAAATTCATTAAATGGAAGATCTTTTGCATAAATCTCTCTCTTTTCTATGATCTTGTGGATATCCATTCCATGCATCGCAACATATGCTGTTCCATCTGGTTCTTGGTATGTATTTAATAGATCATTCATTCTTCCTCGCCAGTAAACATATCGAAAGAATTCTCTTTTTCCTTGTTTCGGATCATACGTTTTTTTGTATATTTTGTATAATTCTTCTAATTCGATCACACAGTATAGCTGCATCAATCTTCCTACTCTGTCATCAAATGTTTCTATCTTTGTATAGATTTCGTCTTCTGTTTTCTGATCCAAAACATCTATATACTCTTTCAGATCAGAGGCAAGATGCACTTCTGCTATATCATCTTTAATTTCATATTCCCCAAATCCTAAAACAAATGCTTTGGCGCAAATATCAGCTTCATCATATGATATATCTATTATATTATTATTCGAGTGATACATCCATTGTTTCAAACCATCATACTCATCTTGGTTCATAACATATAATACATATTCTGGATGTTCTCTTAATGTATCCGAAATACTGCTGATCCTTTCCATATGTGATTTTGATCTGTTTTTTGGAATCCTTAGATATTTACAATAATCACTGGATTGATCTTCGCTTAGATTTTCCTGTAATTCTTTTTGTGTTTTTGATGAAACACAAAGCTTGATCTTACCGTTTTTCTTTATATGATCTTCCCACTCTTCTGATCTGTTATCTAAATTGCCCTTTGTTTCTTCCAAATACATATCCTGCCATGCATTTTTCAACACATCTTCCAGGTCATTTTCTGGCATCTTACTTATTTCGTCAAAAAATCCGTTTAATATATCTATCTTATCCTGTTCGTTGAGTATTTTGATCTCATCTTTTTGTTTATGCTTTGGAAATACCATCTGACGGAACTGGCTTTCCACAAATTTTCTGTCAAAAGGAGAAACTTCTTCATTCATTTCCCAGTTCCAGACCCCTCCGCTGTCTTCCATGAAATTATCACCTTTATATTTTACCAGTTTGGGAGATCGTTCTTCATAATCCGACTCATATTTTTCTATATTGATCTTGTGACGCCAATCATCTCCAAAATCATAGATGTAGCGGATCCATTTGTAATTTTTAAAGAAGAAATCAATATTCGTATCGAAATCATTGTAATGATTTCCCCACGGATCAAATCCTCCTTCATCATCTATCACAATGTCATCCGATGGTATATGAAATCCATGAAGATGAGCGTCGTCCCAGTCAAATAATATCTGTATGATCTTATGTAATTCAAAAAAAGTGATCTGATCTGGTACGATAACTCTTCTCCATACCGGCGGATGTGTATCTTCTATTACAATTTTGCATGTGTAACCTGGCATTTCATAATTTCCCTTTGATTCTATCTATGAAGATATTTCTCTTTCGTTGCAAGTCCACCCCTGATGTGACGTTCAGATTTATTGATGTCTAGTACCTTTCTTGCTTGTCTAGCAAGTGTTTTGTTGATCGTTTCTAACCGTTCTGTCACATCTTTATGTACTGTGCTTTTGCTGACGCCGAACTGCTTGGCTGTCTGGCGTACTGTAGCATTATGTTCAATGATGTAGATCGCACTTTCAATGACTCTTTCTTCCATGTATTTCTTCAATGGAAAAGCCCCCTGTAAATGTTGTTTTTACAGTGTATGCTTGGGGCAGGGTTGCTATGTCCTTAAAATCTAGAAATATACCAATTGTTCTTTTGGCGGTTCTGATTTTTCGATTCTGATCGCTGTTAAGATTGGCATTGTCTTATCATATGCTTCATTGTATTCTGAATGAATCTGTGCTGTTAATGTTACCCATTCGTTATTGAGAATTCTCTTTAATGTCTTGGATTTCGTCTGGTTTAATCTGCACAGATATCCAATAAATGTCATATCATCTTCACAACATGTCATTGCTTTACGTCCAGGAATGATCATTCCCGGTGGCATCTTTGGACTGCGCTGGACCTGAACACGCATTTCCACAGTCTTTCCTTCGTAAACCTCTGGACGTTCCATCGCATCGATATACCAGATTCCATAATCTTCGTCTTCGACTTTGATCACATCTGCATTCACATCATATGGCAGCAGTTCATCCTGTGCCATCTCTTTTCCATCGGCACGTTCGAAACCTACCTGTGCTCTTGGATTGACTGCTTTGATGCTTCTTCGGAAACTTCCCATATTCGTATTGTCATCACAGCGGTTAAAAATGACAAGATCTGCCATCTTAAACATTTCCATAAACATAGATTTCATATTTTTCAAATACAAATCTGCTGTAGATGCATCAACTGTTACGATCACCTGATATAACTCAAGATCTGTCTCATCTACTACATCCATCAGATCGTCAATGGAGTACATTCCATTGTATTCGATCATGACACGGTCTGGATAATAATTTCTCTGACATCCTCTGACAAATTCTTTTGTGAAATCTTCCATATTTTCAATATTCACCACGAATGAATTTGTCTTCTCTAGCATTTCTTTATCGTATTCGACTTCTCCTTCTTCAAACGTAAGGATCATTGTTTTCTCGCCGTCATTAAAATAATCCTGGTTTAATGTTTCTTTGATCAGTGTTGATTTTCCACTTTCTAAAAATCCCCATACCAGGTATGCCGGTAATTCGTACATCTTTTTTCCTCCTGTTATTTAAAAGAATAAACCTTCTAATTCATCTTCTTTTAATTTTGATCCGATCACACAGATTCTTCCTGTGTAGTCTGCACTTCCTTCACGGATTTCATATTCTCCTGGAACAAGATCAAACTGAACCCATGATCCATCTTCTGTCTGTAAAATACCTTTGGATCTTAAGATCATACCATAGCTGTCATCTTTGGATAATTTCTGTAAGATCGTATCCAGTTCTTCCTTATTATATTTCTTAGGTGTTTCTTTGCCCCAGCTTGTAAACACTTCATCTGCATGATGATGGTGGTGATGATCGTGGTCATGTCCGCATCCACAGCTGCATTCTTCATCGTGATCGTGATGATGATGTTCATGATCATGGTCGTGATCGTGTCCACATCCGCAACCACATTCTTCATCGTGATCATGGTGATGATGTTCATGGTCGTGGTCGTGATGATGTTCGTGATCATGGTCGTGATCATGGTGTCCACCGCACACAGGGCAGATTTCCTCTTCTTCTAATAATTCTTTGACCATATCATTTCCATCTTCCATAACTTTTAAGATCTGTTCTCCAGAAAGCTCATCCCATGGTGTTGTGATGATCGCAGCTTTTTCGTTATGTTCACGAAGCAGTGCTACACTTTCATTTAATTTATCTTCTGCTACATCTCCTGTACGGCTTAAGATGATGGATCCTGCATATTCTACCTGATTATTATAGAATTCACCGAAGTTCTTTATATACATCTTGCATTTCTTTGCATCTGCAACTGTCACAAAGCTGTTTAAGTCTAGTTCAACATCTTCCGCAACACCTTGTACAGCTTTGATAACGTCTGATAATTTACCAACTCCTGATGGTTCAATGATGATACGGTCTGGGTTGTACTGTGTAACTACTTCTTTTAATGCACTTCCGAAGTCTCCAACTAAAGAACAACAAATACATCCAGAATTCATCTCTGTTACTTCAATCCCTGCGTCCTTAAGGAATCCTCCATCGATACCAATCTCGCCAAATTCATTCTCGATCAGTACGACTTTCTCTCCTTTTAATGCTTCTTTTAATAATTTCTGGATCAGAGTTGTTTTACCTGCTCCTAAAAATCCTGATATGATATCAATCTTTGCCATTTTATATTACCTTCCTTTATGTTCTATTCTTATCTTTCCTGTCACCTTAGACTTTCCGTTTTTTTGCTTTTGAAAAAAGCAGAAAACTTGAGGTTAGGGAACAAATATATTTTACTACTTCCATAATATTTGTCAAAACATTCTTTCAGGAGTATAATGAAAAAAATTAACAAAACGAAGGAGTTATATGACTTATGAGAAAATACTACCCAAATTACTCCATTGGAACCGACGCATATGCCGACATCCCTATGGTATGTGAAAAATACGGAACAAAAGCTGTGATCATCGGAGGAACACATGCCTTGGCTGCCGCTGCCGATCTGATCAAAGAAGCTGTTGCTGACAGCAATATCATGATCACCGGTGTCTTTGAATACGGTGGTGAAGCCAGTCGTGAACACATAGATGAATTAAATTCTCATCAAGAAGTTATTGATGCTGATATGATCTTTGCATGTGGTGGCGGAAAAGCGATTGATACTTGTAAAGTATTGTCACAGGAAAGCAACCGACCATTCTTTACATTTCCAACGATTGCTTCTACTTGTGCTTCTTGTACATCACTTGGTATCATCTATCATCCAGATGGTTCCCTTCGTGAATATTCTTTCCAGGAGAAACCTTCTGAATGGATTTTTATCAATACACAAGTGATCGCCAATGCTCCTGAAAAGTACCTGTGGGCTGGAATTGGTGATACAATGGCTAAATTTTATGAATGTACAACCAGTGCCCGTGGTGATAATGATCTAGACCATAGCACTTCCATGGGCGTCCAGATCAGTAATCTTTGTGCCAGACCATTAGTAAAATACGGTGTAGAAGCCTTAGAAGAATGTCGAAATCATACTCCTGGAAAAGCTCTGGAAGAAGTCATTCTTGGAATTATCGTTTCTACTGGTTTTGTGTCAAATCTTGTCGGAATTGATTTAAATACCGGACTTGCACATGCCTGCTATAACGGATTTACTGTATGTAAATCTACCGAAGAACATGGACATCTGCATGGTGAGATCGTTGCTTATTGTATCCTGATCTTATTAAAAGTTGATCATCAGGAAGAGGAATTTAAGAAAATCTATGAATTCTCCAAGAATATGGGATTTCCTGTGAAACTTGCGGATATTCATGCGACGATTGATGATATGGATGCTGTGATCACAAAGGCTTTATCTGGAATTGATGTACGTGTATGGCCTTATGAAGTAACTCCTGATATGATCCTTGATGCTGTAAAAGAGATCGAGCAAGTTGCTTTATAAAATAACTTTATCAAGGGGATTCCCTTGAAATTTCCTATGATATAAAAAGGATATTGGTGTCACGATCAATATCCTTTTTCTTTATTTTTCTGTATTAAATTTCTTAAATGGCCGCGGTGTCATAAATGTCCCGCTGGCGCTTCCGACGAGTTCTTCTCCTACATAGGCTTTTCCAACAAAATTCATGATCGTTTTTCCTGTGGACACTGCTTCTACCTCTGTTCTTACGGTTGCTCCTGTTGGTATTCCTTTTAAAAATGTTGTAGAAAGCTGCACCGTTGGGGCTACACTATAATCGCCCAATCCAGCAGTCAATGTTCCAAATGCAATATCAAACATCCCTGCCAGAGAACCTCCAAACATGATTCCAAATGCATTTTCATGAAACTTTGTGGCCTCGAACGTCATGGTTAAACTTTTGGTATCATAATTAAAATCTGTGACAGTTCCTTTTAATTCTTTAAATATTCCATGTTCGTTGATCTCATCTAACTGTTCCATTCTTTTTCGGATCTGCTTCTCAAAATTTTCTTTGCTCATCTTTTTCTTGCTCCTGCTTATTATCTCTTTTCATGCTTAAATCGATGTAAATTTCATTTTATGTCTGCCATTTTATCATATTTCCACTTTTATGTATAGAAACTGTTATATGGAACATCCTATAAACAAAAGGAGTTTTACAATTATGGATAATGAAAATTTATTAAACAGTATTTATCAAAACATTGCAATGGTTT
>CAJMOO010000014.1 GCA_905215045.1 uncultured bacterium
CTCTGGAGGCCGTGGGTTCGAATCCCATTACCCACCCTGTTATTTTGCTTATTTTTAGCTAAAAGACAATTATATAAGGGTGTGTAGCTCAGGTGGTAGAGCACTTGACTTTTAATCAAGTTGTCCGGGGTTCGAATCCCCGCACGCTCACTTTTAATAGGAAGAGACAGAGTTCTAAAGAGATTTAGGGTTCTGTCTTTTTTGTTATATCAACATACAAATTCTGCTATAGCCAAAAACTATATCAAACTAAAAGAAATACATATTTTACAAACCCTTAACCCGCTGTTATACTAAACTCAATCAGTTGAAACAATAACATATAAATAACACAACAAAAATAATAGAAAGAGTATGAGGTGAAAAATATGAGAAAAGGAAAATTAAAAAAAGCACTCGCATTAGCACTAACAGGAGCAGTTATCATCGGAGCATTCGCAGGATGCGGAGCAAAGAAAGACAGCAGTGATAAGAAAGAAGAAACAAAGAAGATCGTCATTGGAGCAAGCCCATCTCCACATGCAGACATCTTAAAAGTAGCAAAGAAAGAATTAAAGAAAGAAGGATACGAGTTAGAAATCAAAGAATATTCTGACTATGTACAGCCAAATACAGCACTGGAATCTGGAGATTTGGATGCAAACTACTTCCAGCATAAACCATACTTAGATGACTTCAATAAACAGAAGAAGACACATTTAGTATCTGCTGGAACAATCCATTATGAACCATTTGGAATCTTCCCAGGAAAAACAAAAACGTTAAAAGAGTTAAAAAAGGGTGCAACAGTTGCAGTTCCTAATGATACAACAAATGAAGCAAGAGCATTATTACTATTACAGGATCAGGGGCTGATCAAATTAAAAGATGGTGCTGGATTAACAGCAACAAAGAAAGACATTGTAGAAAACAAAAAAGATTTAGCGATCAAAGAAATCGAAGCAGCACAGATTCCAAGATCATTAAAAGATGTTGATATCGCAGTTGTAAACGGAAACTATGCATTAGAAGCAGGTTTGAAAGTTAACAAAGATGCATTAGCAACAGAAGATGCAGATTCTATCGGAGCTAAAACATATGGAAATGTTGTAGCTGTTAAAAAAGGAAATGAAAAATCTGCTGCAACAAAAGCACTGATCAAAGCATTAAAGAGCGATGAAGTGAAAAAATACATCAACGACAAATATGATGGAGCTGTTGTGCCTCTGTTCTAAGAGTGTAATATAGATAAAAATCATAAGTATTTTATGGAAGAAGCAAGAAATTATTGAAAAAATCAACTGAAATTGTTATGATTAAGCTATTGTCTGTCAGGAAACTGATGGTCAATAGCTTATCTGATTTTTAAAGAATTATATAAGATAAAAGAAAAATCCGAATAAAGAGACGGGGACAATGAATATAGAAAGGATAAAGTCATGATTGAATTAAAAAATATAGATGTTACTTTCAAAAATGGCAGTCATGAATTCAAAGCGGTTGATAATGTAAGTTTAAAGATCAACAAAGGAGAGATTTTTGGAATCGTAGGACCAAGTGGTGCTGGAAAGAGTACTCTTGTGCGTGTGATCAACCTGTTACAGAGACCAACGAATGGTGAAGTGATCATCGAAGGAGCTGATATTACAAAGTTTAATCGTAAACAATTGAGAAAAACAAGATTAAATATCGGAATGATCTTCCAGCATTTTAATCTGATCAGTGGATCAACGATCGCTGAGAATGTAGCATTTTCATTATATGCAAATAATTATCCAAAGGATAAGATTAAAGACAGAGTAAAAGAGCTCTTAGAGATCGTACATCTTCCAGAAAAGGCAGATGCATATCCAGCAAATTTAAGTGGAGGACAGAAACAGAGAGTTGCGATCGCAAGAGCTCTGGCGAATAATCCGGACATCCTACTATGTGATGAAGCGACCTCTGCCTTGGATATTGAGAATACAGAGGAAATCGTAGAATTATTAAGAGAGATCAATGAAAAGACTCATATTACGATCGTGTTTATCACACATGAGATGGATGTAGCAAAAAAATTATTTGATCGTATCGCATTTATGGAAGATGGGCAATTAAAAGAAGTCACAGATATTTATTCTGCATTTGCAGATCCAAAATCAGATATCGCAAAGAGTCTCGTGCAGCGTGTATTAAATGTAGAAGTGCCAGAAGGATTAAGAGCAAAACCGAATGAAGAGATTCTTCGTTTAAGCTATACAGGAGATGATTCTTATGATCCTGTGATCAGTGTTGCTTCTAAAAATTATGATATCACAATGGATATCATCAATGGTAAAGTTGATTATATCAGAAATAAACCATTCGGTATGCTGATCGTTATCTTACGCGGAGAAGATGAGGAACGTAAGAAAGCATTAGAGTATATCAGCAAGAATGTATACAAATTAGAAAGGTTAGGAGGAAGATAATATGAATGAAACAATGGAAATCATCCAGTCAGAATTTGCCCAGGCATCCTTTGAGACCTTTGAGATGGTACTGATCTCTATGATCGCAGCGGCAGTACTTGGTACAATTTTAGGACTGGTTCTGCACCTGGCATCCAATCCGATTTTTTATAAAAACAGAGTTGTCAATGGAATCACAGGAACGATCATCAATGTGATCCGTTCCCTTCCATTTATCATCCTGATCATCGTATTACAGCCATTAGCAAGACTGGTTGTAGGAACAAGTATCGGGCCGATCGCGGCATCTGTATCCTTGGCGATCGCAGCGATCGCGTTCTATGCAAGACTTGTGGAAGGTGCGTTTAGTGAAGTTGATAAAGGTGTGATCGAAGCAGCGGTTGCAACAGGAGCAAGTACATCTTTGATCATCCGTAAAGTATTATTCGTAGAAGCAACACCAGCACTGGTTCGTGCGTTGACAGTCACATTCGTAAGTGTTATTGGATATTCTGCAATGGCAGGAGCTGTCGGCGGCGGTGGAATCGGTAACCTTGCGATCATGTATGGATATAACCGTTACCAGACAGGTGTCTTATTAGTGACAGTTGTTGCGTTAGTGATCATCGTTCAGGTAGGACAGTGGATCGGAGATAAGATCGCACTGAAACTTACAAGAAAATAAGATCAGACAAAATAAAATTTTTCATATCAAAATAAATATTTTCTTTTCTTCTGGACAGAATATAAGTATCAAGATGTTAAGAAGAAAAGGAGATACAAGATGAAAAAGACGATCAAACTTACCAGTCTTATGTTTGCACTTGTGCTTGCAGTATCTGTAGTGTTTACCGGATGCGGCAATGGCAGAAAAGATTCCACAACCAAAGGCACGACGGAGAATAACAATGCATCAACCTCAACGGCAGACAATCTTGCCGATGACGCAGCAGATGCGGTTGATGATGTAGCCGACGGAGTTGGAGATGCAGTCGATGACGTGGTAAATGGATTTGATAACTATGATGATGCACATGATTATTTATTAAACCGTTTGCAGACAGACGACAAAGACGGCAAATACGAAGTGCGTAATGAGACGAGAGACGAACAGGAATACAAAGACGGAGCCAGTGGATATCATTTTGAAATCTACGATGCATCCGATGATTCCGGTAAGAAATATGGAGATTTCTATGTAGATAAAGACAATGGAAAGATCTACAAACGAAATACAAAAACAGAGAAATTAGAAGAATACAAGAAATAAAATAAAAGGCACAGGAACACCGAATCCTGTGCCTTTTTATTTTGCAGGAAAATTTCAAAAACAGGCTTCTTCCTTGAAAATGTAAAAACTATATGAAATAGGATAAGAAAAACTTAAGAAAAAAATTCTAGACAGATTTTATGATTATGTTGTTTAATATTAAAAGAGGGATTTAAGCTGCGAAAGCAGCGTTTGATACAATAAGGATAAAAGGAGTAAGTTATGAAAGCTTTAAAATCACTTTATCGCATATCAAATGGTATGATATATACTATTTCTTTTGTGATACTCGCAATTCTCACAATGACCAATCTAAGATTTTCCACTTATGTTATGAATATCAAAGAACATATTAGTATCCGTGATACCAATCTGTTTATGACAGCTGTGTTTTTGATTGGAATTATGGTGTTATTTTATGTATTGTTTAAGTATTCAGATAGAATTGATGAGAGAAAATTGTTTCTTATTTTCACGATTGTGTATCTTTTGGCAGGAATTTATGTGATCGTTAATATAAATTCTGTATTACGATACGATGCACTGTCTGTGCATAAAGCATCTGTTGCGATGCATCATGGAAATTTTTCGACGATGAATAAGGGGCATTATACCTACAGGTATCCCCATCAGATCGGATTTTTGATATATGAGTATATACTGGGATTTATAAGTCATGATGCCAAGCTGCTGTTTGGGATCAATCTTGCAGCAATCTTTGGTATTAATTATTTTGTGTATAAGATTACGAAAGAGATATTTGACGATCAACATAAAGTCAATCTTACAGCGATTACATTGAGTTTCTTGTTTTTGCCGCAGTTTTTCTTTCTTACATTTGCATACGGATTGATTCCGGGATTTTTCCTTTTGACAGCAGGAGTCTATAATCTTTTGGCCGCTGTCAGGACAAAAGAGCATAAATATAAGATTTTAAGCAGTATCTTTCTGACGATGGCAGTCCTTATGAAGAAAAATTTTATTATAGCGTTGGCAGCATGTCTTTGTTATCTTCTTTTGCAGTATTTCAAAGAAAATAACAAAAATTACTTAAAGTTTATGGTGCTGCTTATCGTGATGTTTGTTGCAGGAAAGATGGTTATGACAACAGGATTTGAGGCGGCTACAGGCAAAAAAGTAAGCAAAGGAGTGCCGAGTATCTTATGGGTTGCCATGGGAACAGACCCGGATAATCATGTCCGTTCTGGAGGATGGTATAACAGAAAATATATCGATGTCTATGTAAACAAGCATTATGACAGGGAAAAAGCAGCCAGACAAGGAGAAAAGATGGTGTCTGGTTACATGGAACACTACAGGAGACATCCACAGAAAGCTTATAAATTCTTCAGCAGAAAACTTATAACAACATGGACAGACCCATTATATGAATCTGTCTTTTCAGGACCGAAAGCGGAAGCCGGACAACATGTAAAGACAAAGCAGCTTCACCGGTTATTTAATGATGAAAAATATGATACATTTCTTTATATTGGAATGAAAGCGTATATTATTTTTCTTCTGGCAGCGGTATGGATTTTTGGAATGAGGTATTTAAAAGAATACGACAAAGCAGCACTTGGACTGATCTTTTTGATCGGTGGATTTTTGTTCCATCTGTTCTGGGAGACAAAAGGCCAGTATGTATATCCATATATTTTTATGCAGATACCGGCGGCAGCTTATGCGGTCACACGATTTTATGAGAGAATTTCAGCGAAAAGTAAATAATAAAAATGAATGATACAAGAGCGGTACAGGAAATCATTCCTGTGCCGTTTTTAATGCATTTTTAACTGCCTGCTTTAATAAGGTGTTTGTATACTGGCTCTGACCGTTAAACTTGACTTCATCAATACTGTTTACTTTTGGAAGCTGCTTGTTGATCTCATTTAAGGATGGTTCAACGAGAGGATACATGGTTTTGATGGATTTATTTAAATGCTTCAGGGAAACATGCTGAGGTTTTCCGTTCTTTACAGTGACCTGAAGTTCGAGTTCATTTTCGCCAAGTTTTAATGGAGAGGTATAAACTCCCTGTGCGTAACCGGAAGTTTCTTTTGCTTTTTTGGATGATTTATGTGTTGGTACAAACATAAAGATCAAAAGCAGGATCAAAAGAATCCCAAGTAAAATAAAAATTCCGGTGTAAATTAGTTCCCGTGCTTTAAATACGACGATTTTCGTTTTTGATGACATAGTTATCCTCCTAAAAGATTCTATCTGTATTTTATGCATGGGAAGCTGCGGTTAGAACATCTTTACGGAAAATAAAGGATAGGATATAATAAAATGATATAAAACGGAGGAAAAGATATGGCATTACAGTTTATATTAGGATCTTCAAGATCCGGAAAAACGAATTTTATCTATGAGCAGATGATCAAAGACTCCATGGAACATGAGGATGAGGAGTTTTTCTTTATCGTACCAGACCAGTCAACGCTGAATGCGCAAAGACAGCTTGTAGAAAGACATCCACGTCATGGGACGTTTAATATTGATGTGGTTGGATTTTTTCGTCTGACGTATCGTGTTTTTGAAGAATTATCATATATACCAAAGGATCTGTTAGAAGATGAAGGAAAATCCATGGTCATAAGAAAGATCATGGAGCAGCATAAAGACGAACTGAAGGTCTTTGGATCAAGCATGAAAAAACAGGGATTTATTGATGAGCTGAAGTCATTTTTTGCAGAGGTATATCAGTATGATGTGTCCATGGATGATCTTAGAAAGATCACGGATGCAATGAAAGAAGAAGGACTGCGTTCCAAGATGGATGATATCCTTCTTGTCATGGATCAATTTGAAGATTATATCAAAGAACGATATTTGATCTCGGAACAGCTTCTGGATGTGCTGGCTCAAAAGATCGATCAGTCCAAAAAACTTAAGGATGCAACATTTTATCTCGATGGTTTTACGGGATTTACACCGATTCAGAGAAAGGTTTTAGAGAAACTGTTAAAGATCGGTAAAAATGTCTATGTTGGACTGACCTTGGATGGACGTTATGTCAGAAGCCAGTATCGGGAATATGAACTATTTGCCATGTCAAAAAAAGAAAAATACGAACTGATCAAGCTGGCACAGGAGGCAGGAACACCAGTTATGCCGGATATCATATGCTGGCCGGATGAAAGAGATTCGAAGGAATTAAGGCATTTGGAACAAAATATCGAAAGATATCCATATGAGACATATCAGGAAGCACCACAAGACATAAAGATCCGCTGTTTTATGAATCCAAGACAGGAAAGCAGAGCCGTGGCAAATGAGATCGAACGATTTGTCAGGGAAGAGGGATACCGATATAAAGACATTGTTGTATTGACAGCGGACCTTGACAGTTATCAAAATGAACTGGAAAAAAGTTTTGATGACCTGCATATTCCATATTTTGTGGATGTGAACCGAAAGCTTCTAAACAATCCATGTATTGAGACACTTCTGTCCGTTCTTAAGATGATCCAGAAAGACTTCTCGTATGACATGGTATTTCGATATTTAAAATCAGGATTTTCAAATTTTACAATGGAAGAAGCTGATTTTCTCGAAAATTATGTGCTGGCATGCGGAGTCCGTGGATTTGCAAGATGGAACCGTCCGTTTACGTCGAAACTTTTCTCGGACGAGGAGATACAGAGAGCAGAAGAATTAAGAATCCGGTTTATCGAAGAAGTCAAGGAATTAAAGACAGGATTAAAACGCCGTGGAAGTACTGTAAAGAGGAAACTTATTTATCTGTATGAATTTCTGGAAATGCTTGATGTGGAAGGAAAGATGGAAAAGAAGCGGGAGATGTTTGAGGAGAAAGGAGATCTGATCCAGGCAGCGACGTATGCGAAGGTATATGATCAGGTGATCGATCTGTTAGAACAGATGGCAGAGATCTTGGGAGATGAAAAACTTTCTTATGATGATTTCCTCAGTGTCCTTGAAAGTGGTCTGGAAGAGATGCAGATCGGTGTGATCCCGCCGAGTCTTGACCAGGTTGTGATCGGTGACATGAAACGAACGAGAACAGAGGAAGTAAAGATCTTGTTTTTCCTAGGTGTCAATGAAGGTGTGATCCCGGCAGCAAATGATGGAGGCGGAGTAGTCAGTGATCATCAGAGAGAAATCCTTCAAAATTACGGGGTAAGTCTCGCACCGGGTGCCAAACAGTCTGCATATATGGAGCAGTTTTATTTATATCTTACGGTATCAAAACCATCAGACCGCCTGTATCTGTCCTATCGTATGATGGATGCAGCAGGTAATAATAACCGTCCATCATATTTTATTGAAAGAATCTTACGTATCTTTCCGAAATTAAAAGTTCAGGTACAGGAAGAGGAGATAAAGACTGGATATACAAAGGAAGAAGCGCTGGATCAGATGATTCTTTGTCTGCAGGAGATAGAACTTACGAAAGAAGATGAAACACCGGATCAAATGAGATGGATGCAGACGTTATATCATGCATTGAAAGGCATGGAACCAGTTACGGAATATGTGGATGCCAGATTTTACACGAATGAGGCATTGCCGCTTAGCAAGAAACTGATTCATGAACTCTATGGAGATACGATTTCTGGAAGCGTGACAAGGATGGAGAAATTTGCCGGATGTGCATTCTCTCATTTTATGCAGTATGGACTGAAGCTTCGCAAACGTCTGGTACATGAAATCCTGCCGACAGATATGGGAAAAGTATTTCATAAGACGATGGAACTTGTCGGAAAGCGCAGTGACTGGAAGTTTGCAGATGATGAGTCAAGGGATGAATTCGTGGAAGCTATGGTAGAGCAGGCAGTGACAGATGTTCAAAAAGAACTTTTTGAGAGCAGTCATAGGAACGAATACGTTTTAGAACGAATGAAACGTATTTCAAAGCGCGCAGTGTGGGCGATGGAACAGCACATTAAGAGGGGCGATTTCACGCCGGAAGAATATGAGATTGCTTTTGGAGAAGAAAATCATCTGGATTCCATGACATTTGCATTGGAGGACGGTGAGAAAATGATCTTTTCCGGTGTGGTAGACCGCATGGACAGTGTGGAAGATGAAGAAAATAAATACTTAAAGATCATTGATTATAAATCAGGAAAACAAAAATTTGATTTCGCGAAGATTTTTCATGGACTGCAGATGCAGCTGATCATTTATATGAATGCGATGATGGAATTATATGAAAAGAAAAGCGGCAAGAGAGTCTATCCGGCTGGAATGTTTTATTTTCATATGGATGATCCGGTTGTGAACGTAGAGCATGAGAGAGAAGCAGATGATAAGATTTTGAAAGATCTTAAGATGAGCGGGGTTGTCAATGAAGATTTCCAGCTGATCGATCATATGGAACATACAGGGCCGGAAGGGTATCTGACACTGCCGGTTCGGGCGACAAAGTCAGGATATGATAAGAGATCATCCATTTTGAATACAACACAGTTATTAAATCTTGGGAAATATGTAGAAAAGAAGATGACAGATCTTGGAAATTCACTGATGCGCGGTGATATTTCGATCAGGCCATATGAATATGAGGGAAGAAAACCTTGTGAGTATTGTGAGTTTAAGAATATCTGTGCCTATGAAGAAGGAGTCGATCAGGCAGAGAAGATTCAGAAAGTATCATTAGAGGAGGGAAAACATGCCTTGGACAAAACAACAGCAGAAAGTCATTGATCAAAGAGATGCCGACATTTTAGTATCTGCTGCGGCAGGTTCCGGAAAGACAGCGGTACTGGTAGAACGTATCATACAAAAGATCACGGATGATGAACATCCGCTCGATGTCGATCATCTGCTTGTCGTAACATTTACAAAAGCAGCGGCAGGCGAGATGAAAGAGAGGATCATGGCGGCACTTGATGAGAAGGTGCGTGAATTTCCAGGAAACCAGCATTTTGTCAAGCAGCTTTCCCTGATCCATAAAGCACAGATCACAACGATTCATAGTTTTTGTATGAATCTGATCCGTGATTATTTTTATGTACTTGGGATTGATCCGAATACAGCACCAGGAGATGAAGGAAGATTATCGGCGATCCGCAAAGAAGTGTTAGACGATCTGTTAGAAGAAGCTTACGAGAAGAAAGAAGAAGATTTTATCAATCTGATCGAATCTTATTCTCCAGGAAAAAATGATGATATCATCAGTGAGTATATTCTGAAATTATATCAAAATGCACGAAGCCACAGAGAGCCTTTCAAATGGCTTGATCAGGCAGAAGAAAATATTTCGGTGGAGACCTTGGAGCAGATGGAAGAGGCGCCATTTATGAATATCATTTTAAGAGATGCCAAAATTTCCATTGATGGTGCATTGGGGTTGATCAAAGAAGCATTGGAAGTGTCACTGTCACCACAAGGACCGTATTTTTACGAGAAGACATTGAGGAAGGATCTTGAAATCGCAACAAACATCAGACAGGCACAGACATTTTCACAGTTATGTGAAGTGTTTGTGAAAATCGAAAAACCAAGACTTTCCGGCCGCAAGAAGAAAACAGATGAGATTGACGTGGCAGCACAGGAACGATGTAAAGCTTTGCGAATACAGGCGTATAATCTGCTGGAGGATTTAAAAGCAGCCTATTTTTATGAAAATGAATCCGAAATTTTCCATGAGTTAAAAAGGGTGAAAAGTCCACTTCAAGGCCTGATCAATCTGACAAGAGAATTTATGACACGCTACGATGAGAAAAAGAAAAATGAAAATATCATGGATTTTGATGATATGGAACATTTTGCGCTGGATCTTCTGATCGATCATTATGATGAGGAAGGAAATCCGGTACCAAGCAAGATCGCAAAAGAAAAATCCGACGGATACGAGGAAATCTATATCGATGAATATCAGGACAGTAACTATATTCAGGATGCGATTTTGCGCAGTGTTTCGAAAGAAGCCGAGGGTGGACATAACATGTTTATGGTAGGAGATGTTAAGCAGAGTATTTACAGTTTCCGATTGGCAAGACCAGAATTATTTCTTGAAAAATATCACGGATACCAGCAAAAGGGAGAAGAATATCAGCTGATCGAACTGCGCAACAATTTCCGAAGCCGCAGTGAAGTTCTTACCTTTGTAAATGATGTATTTTACCAGATCATGCATGAGAGTCTCGGAAATATCGAATACACCCAGAATGTTGCACTTGTTCCAACGATGGAGTTTGAGAAAGGCTGTGACGCACAGACAGAAATCCTGCTGTTAGAAGCTGGTGAAGTCAAAGAATCCGAGGAGAATGCAGTTGTTTTAGAAGCAAGAATGATCGCATCAAGGATTCATGAGATGGTAAATGGCGAGGAACCAATGATGGTCACAGGTAAAGATGAGGAAGGTAATACCGTTTTAAGAAAAGCCAGATATAGTGATATCGTCATTTTGCTCCGTTCTATGAAAGGCAATGCAGAAGTGATCCAGAAAGAACTGATGGATGCCGGAATTCCTGCATTTGCAAACAGCCAGAAAGGATATTTTGATACGGTGGAGATTCGCACCTTGTTAAGTTTATTGTCTGTGGTTGATAATGTTTACCTGGATATTGATCTTGCAGCGGTATTAAGATCTCCGATGATCGGAATGTCAGAAGAAGAACTTGGCCGTTTAAAGGTGGATGGAGGAAAAGACTCTCTCTATGAGTGCCTTTGTGAGACAGAAGATAAGATGGAGGCTTCCAGCAAAGCATTAAAACTTCTGGAACTTTTAAGAGATGCAAAAACATATCTGCCTCTGACCCAGCTGATATGGATGGTGCTTGAGGAAACGGGATATTATCATTATGCAGGAGCTATGCCGCAGGGAAAGAAGCGGCAGGGAAATATTTTGATGCTTATTGAGCAGGCGAAAGCATTTGAAAGCAGCCAGATCAAGGGATTATTCCATTTTGTGCGCTTTATGGAACAGTGTAGAGAATATGATATGGATTATGGAGAAGCAAATACGATGAGTGAGGATCAGGATCTTGTTCGTATATCCAGTATTCATAAGAGTAAAGGATTGGAATATCCAATCGTTTTTGTGGCAAAGATCCATCAGAAATTTAATCTAAGAGATGGAAATGGAAGTATGATCTTTCATGGAGATTATTTTATCGGAGCAGATCATATTGATCCGATAAACAGGACAAGAAAGAAAACGATCCTGAAGAATCTGATCAAAAATCAGATGAACAGGGAGTCGTTAGGAGAAGAATTACGAGTCCTTTATGTTGCCATGACAAGAGCGAAGGAAAAACTGATCCTTACAGGAATCAAGTCAGCGGATTTTGACTGGGATGATAAAAGAGAGATTGCATCGGTTGAGCTGTTGTCTGCAAGAAGCTATATAGACTGGATTCGGGAAGCACTTCCAAGGGTTCCTGTCAAGGATTATCAGTTAAAGATATACACACTGGAAGACCTCTTATGGCAGCAGGAGGGAAATGAACTTCTCCACGAGATGAACCGCCAGATTTTTTATGAACGCCTGGAAGATGGGATTTCAAAAGATAAAGTCAAAGAGATGAAAGAACAGTTTGCCTATCATTACCGCAATGAGGCAGAGACAAAAGGCCGTTTAAAATATTCAGTATCCGAGATCAAACGTATGAGTCAGGCAGCAGATGAGGAAGAACAGATTCATTCATCTATTCATCAGGAAAAAGAAAAGAGAGTGCCGTCTTTCATAAAGAAGAATGAGAAAATTTCAGCAGCATCAAAGGGTACGATCATTCATAAAGTGTTAGAATTACTGGATTTCTCCAAAGATCATACGATGAAAAGCTTAAATGAGGATATCAAAGAATGGATTCAGCTTGGTAAATTGAAAAAAGAGCATGAAAAAGTGATCTATCGAAAAGAAATTCTTGCACTCACAAGCTCTGATCTTGGAAAAAGAATGAAGAAAGCAGCCAAGAATGCAAAGTTATATAAAGAACGTCAGTTTGTAACCGGAGTCCCATTTTCAGAGATGGACAAAGAGGCAAAAACAGATGATCTCGTGGTTGTTCAAGGAATCATTGATGTCTATTTTGAGGAAGAAGATGGAATGGTCCTTGTTGATTATAAAACAGACAGAGTAAAAGAAGGAGAAGAAGGAATTCTGATCCACAGATATCATGCACAGATGGAATCCTACAAACAGGCATTGGAGAAGATTACAGGAAAAAATGTAAAAGAAATATATATATATTCCGTGACATTGCAAAAAACGATCATGGTTCATGTATGAAATTTCTGATTTGTCATACGCTAAGAGTAAATGACAAATCAGAAAGGAAGAAAAAGAATGCCAAAGGAAAAAGATTTTATTGAAAAGACATTGGAAGAAATGAATGAGACAGAACGGTTAAAATATGAGACTGCCGTAGAACTTGGGCTGATCGACAAGTTAAAGGAAAATGGCTGGAAATCGCTGTCTGCAAGTGAGACAGGAAGGCTTGGCGGGATCATGAACCGTAAGATGAAACAAAAGAATAAGAATGATCAACAAACAGATGATACGAAGGGAAGGTAAAATGAACAAACCATGTTTTATTGCAGTGACGAACAGAAATTTATGTAAACGTCCGTTTTTTGATGTGATCGAAGAGCTCACAAAGAAAGATGTTAAGACAATTGTTTTAAGAGAAAAAGATCTGCCGGAAGAACAATATTATGAGATCGCAAAGAAATGCAAGGAAATCTGTGATAGAAATAAAGCATCACTTACGATCCATAATTTTATAAATGTTGCAAGACAATTGGGAATCAAAAAGATTCATCTTCCATACCCGGTCTTTTTAAAAGAAGCAGGGAATTTGACGGATTTTGAATCCGTCAGTACATCAATCCATAAACCGGAAGAGGCGGTGAAAGCACAGCAGCTTGGAGCTGACTTTATGTTTGCAGGGCATGTATTTGTGACGGACTGCAAGAAGGGACTGCCGCCAAGGGGGCTGGATTTCTTAAGAAATGTGGTACAGGCAGTTGATATTCCAGTTTATGGAATTGGAGGGATCGATGAGAAAAATATAGAGCAGATCATGGAATGCGGTGCAGCAGGAGGCTGTATGATGTCTGGATTTATGAAATAGTTTTTGTAAGATTCTTGTATAGATTTAAAAACAAAAATTGAAATTGGCGGATGTTTATGCTATGATGAAAAGAAGTAGCTTTTGGAGAAAGTAAGGATGTAAGATGAAGATAACAAAGCATTTGACAAAACCAATTTCAAAAATTCTTAAATTTTTACTGCGCAGACTGGTATTTGTGGCAGTTGCGATCATTTTACAGTTGATCTGGATGACATATCTGTTTATTGTGATCGGAGAATATTCCAAGGTGATCGAGTGGATTTTCCGTTTCTTTAGTATTCTGGTTGTGATCTATATTGCGAACAAAGATGATAATCCGGCATATAAACTTGCATGGACGATCCCGATTCTGCTGTTTCCAATCTTTGGAGGGTTTCTGTATCTGGTTCTGGGAGATAAACAGCCAGCGAAGAAGCTTCGTTTTAAACTAGAAGAATCGATCAGAGATACAGAATTTCTTCTGGGACAGGACTATGGAGTGATGGAACGTCTGGAGCAGCAGGATTATCAGGTGGCAGGACAGGCAAAATATATCGACCAGTACGGAGGATATCCGATTTATGAGAATTCGGATGCAAAGTATTATCCGTCAGGGGAAGAGATGTTTGATGAGCTGATTGAAGACCTTAAGAAAGCGAAACATTATATTTTTATGGAATTCTTTATTGTTTCCAAAGGATATATGTGGGATACGATCTTGGAGGTTTTAAAAGAGCGTGTCAATGACGGAGTGGAAGTCCGTTTTATGTATGATGATGTAGGCTGCGTAGATCTGCTCCCATACAAATATTATAAAGAACTTGAGCGTTATGGTATTATGGCAATGGCATTTAATCCGATCAAACCATTAGTTTCAACTGCATGGAACAATAGAGACCACCGCAAGGTTGTTGTGATCGATGGGCATACTGCCTATACAGGAGGTCTTAATTTAGCGGATGAATATATCAATAAGATCGAGCGTTTCGGATATTGGAAGGATGCCGGACTTAAGGTAACTGGAGATGCGGTATGGAACTTTACAGTTATGTTTTTACAGGTGTGGAATGCCATTCGCAAGACGGATGAAGGATATGGAGCATTTCTTCCTCATAAGCATTATGAAGAAGCATTTCAGGGAAAAGGATTTATCCAGCCATATGCAGATAATCCGTTAGACCATGAGATTGTAGGCGAGAATGTATATCTAAATATCATCAATACAGCAAACCATTATGTTTATATTTACACCCCGTATCTGATCATTGATAATGAGATGATAACAGCTCTTTGTCTGGCAGCCAAACGAGGAGTCGATATAAAGATCGTTACCCCTGGAATTCCGGACAAGAAGATGGTATTCTGGCTGACACAGTCTTATTACAGACAGCTGGTAGAGGCTGGAATTCATATTTATGAATATACGCCAGGATTTATTCACGCAAAATGTTTTGCGAGTGATGATAAAGTGGCAACCGTTGGAACGATCAATATGGATTACCGAAGTCTGTATCTGCATTTTGAGAATGGTGTATTTATGTACAAGAATGATGCAGTGATGCAGGTAAAACATGATATGGAGAAAACATTTGAGATCAGCCAGAGGATTACAAAAGAGAAGTGCCAGGGAAGTTTAAAAAAGACATTGGCACAGAGTGTATTAAGACTGCTGGCCCCATTATTATAAGAGGATAAGATGGAAAGTTACAAAGATTTTGCAAGGGTGTATGATGAATTTATGGATCAGACACCATATGATGAATGGCTTTTAAATATTTTGAATGTATTTAAAGAATATAAGATAGATAAGGATGCACAGGTACTGGATCTTGGATGTGGGACAGGCAAGATGTCAAGAAGACTTGCAAGAGAAGGTTATCATGTGACAGCCGTTGATAACTCTATGGATATGTTAGAGATCGCAGCGAGTGAAGAAGATGATCATATTTTGTATGTACTGCAGGATATGGTATCCTTAGAACTTCCAGAGAAGATTGATGCAGCGGTAAGTATCTGCGACTGCATGAATTATATCCTTGAGGAAGAGGATTTAAAGGAAGCATTTGTAAGGGTTAAGAGATTCTTAAAAGAAGACGGCGTGTTTATATTTGATATGAACAGCCATTATAAGTACAGAGAGATCCTTGCATGCAATACATTTGCGGAGGATCGGGAAGATGCAAGCTTTATCTGGGATAATTATTATGATGATGAAGACCGCATCAACGAATATCAGCTGAGTCTGTTTATTCAGAATGAACAAGGTACCTATAATAAGTACGAAGAATTACATTTACAGAAGGCTTATGAGGAAGAGGAGATTAAAAGACTTCTTCAAGAAGCAGGTTTTTCATCCATTCGTGTTCTGGATGCAGAGACGATGGATGAAGTAAAAGAAGATACACAAAGACTATATTTTATTGCAAACTGAAAGGAAAAAAGATGAACGATTATATTATCAGAGGAACAGCAGCAAATGATCAGGTACGTTTCTTTGCTGCGTATACAAAAGATGTCGTAGAGACAGCAAGACAGAAGCACAATACAAGCCCGGTAGCAACCGCAGCGCTTGGAAGATTATTGACAGCAGGAGCCATGATGGGAAGCATGTGCAAGAATGACAGTGATGTGATCACATTACAGATTCAGTGCAGCGGACCGATCGGTGGATTGACAGTTACCGCAGATTCCAAAGCAAATGTCAAAGGATATGTCAACAATCCAGAGGTAATGCTCCCACCAAGCAAAGAAGGAAAATTAGATGTTGGAAAGGCTTTAGACCTTGGTGTTTTAACAGTGATTAAAGATATCGGATTAAAAGAGCCTTATTCAGGACAGACACATTTAGTATCAGGTGAGATCGCAGAAGATTTAACATACTATTTTGCAGCGAGTGAGCAGATTCCTACATCCGTAGCACTGGGAGTTTTGATGAACAAAGATAATACAGTCCGCCAGGCAGGAGGATTTATCATCCAGATGATGCCATATGCAGAAGAAGAGACGATCAGTAAATTAGAGAAGAAGATCGCAGAATTTAAATCAGTGACTTATGCGTTAGAACATGAACATACGCCAGAGAAGATGATGGAAGATCTCTTAGGCGATATGGATATGAAGATTTATGAGAAAGTTCCAACACAGTTTCATTGTAACTGCTCCAAAGAGAGAGTAGAAAAAGCAGTTATTTCTGTTGGAAAAGATGAGATTCAGAGCATGATCGATGATGGAGAGCCGATCGAGGTGAACTGTCATTTCTGTAACACACATTATCATTACAGCGTTGACGACTTAAAGAGAATGTTAGAAGAGGCAACACATTAATTGCCGCAAGGGAATCAGAGAGATTCAGAAGGAGAGGATGATGTCAATGAAGAAGATTTTAGTGGTTTTAATGAGTATGACATTGTTGTTTACAACGATACCAGTATCTGCCGCAGAAGATGATGGGATTCAGATAACATGCAATAAACTTACAGATCAGGATGAGCCATATACATCAACGGATGAGGATGGAAATGAGATCACAGTATATACGTTGTCAGCGTTGGCAAGATATTACGATCAGACACTTTATCTGCCGAATCCAAGATGTTTTACATTGACAACAGAGACGGGAGATTTAAGTCATATCACGGCAGAGATGGATACATCCACAGATAACGGACTTGGAAAGAAAGACATCAAACTGACGATTAAGAGCAGGGCAAAGAATAAAGCAGAGATTGAAGCTAATTTTTCAAGCAAGACAGTTAAAACTGAACTTAATTTCAATGCAAGGATACTGGTTAAAGGTACAGATGGAACGATTCTTAAAAAGATTCCGCTTGCGTACAGCACACCAGCTCTTACAGATGAACATGATGCACCAAGATTTCATACATTGAGTCCATGGTCTGGAACGTCAAAATACAACTATGATCTGGAAGACTATTATAAGGTATCAGGAACCGTTGATGTTTACGCAAAGAATCCAAAGGTTTCTTACACATATAAGGCGCTCGGTACATATGGTCTTAAAAATTTCCTTTTGAATATGGACAATGACAAGACAAAAACCAATAATAGTTTCACATTTACAAATGGAAAGATCACGATTGGTGCAAAAAATGGCAATCCGGGACAGAAAAATACGGTCACTTTAGTATGCAAGTCCTCTTATCTTAAGTCATTAAAAACACAACTGGCAAAAGCTTATTGTCAGAAGAAGATTTCAACGGCAGACGTGATCTTTGATGATCTTTCCGTAGAATATCGAAATGTCAATGGAAAGACTTATGAAAATGGGATTGGAGATAACGGACAGGGATGTGTGATCGGCGGTGCGATGGACCCAATTTATCTGGGATTTCATGCGACAGTGAAACCGGCCGGAAAAGTAAAGATAACATCTTACAAAAAGACAAAAACAACCATCAAATTAAGATGGAAAAAGCTTTCAACACCGGTCAGCGGCTATATGATCTATCGTTCCACAAGAAAATCATCTGGTTATAAGAAGATCAAGACAGTATCATCAAAGACAAGTTCTTATACGAATAAGAGATTAAAAAGAGGAAAGACATATTACTATAAGATCCGTCCATATCGTACAGTGAAATACAGCTATAAGACTTCAAAGAAGAAGACAAAGACATTGTCAAGAAAAGCGTATGGAAGCTACGGATATGTAAAGAAAATCAAAACAAAAAGATAAAACACAAAATAAAACAGGCAGCTAGTCATCAATGACTGGCTGCCTGTTTTGTTCTGTGCTTAAATTGTATTACTCTTCGTCTTCTGTAGATGGAGTTTCCCCTGCTTCATCTGTTTCGTCTGCACTGTCATCACTTTCTGTGATATTGATGGAAACATAGTCTCTGTCATCTTTTGTTGGCTCATGGAAGATTTCATCTTCGTCGAAAGAGTCATCATCAAAAGAATCTTCATCGAAATCATCATCAATATCATCTCCAGATACTTCTTTGATCTTATCAATGATCGCTTTGATCTGATCACGGGCAACATATGCGATACCTGCAATGGTAGCAAGTGCAGTTGCTAATTTAAAAAGGTCTTTGAATGTTTTCTTCATAACGAAAAAACTCCTTTCTTTTTTCTATTATTTTATACTGAATCCAGAAAAAAAGCAATCCAGGATTGACAAAATAAAATTTCGTGATAATATAAAGATATAAAATAAAGCTTTGCATAACAGGGAGGAAAGCGAAATGAAACGTTTGTGTGCCAAAGAAGCTCTCAAGCTGGTACCGGATCATGGTACGATCGGACTTGGAGGCGGTGAGACGATCAGCTATCTTTGTGAATATATCAAAGAAGCGGGAAAAGATGTAGAAGCAGTAACGCCATCAGATCAGACAAAGAAAGTATGTAAACAGCTTGGAATTACAGTGATAGATACGAATGATGCCAAAGAAGTAAAGATCGCATTCGATGGATGTGATGAAGTGGACCAGAATCTGAATGCATACAAAAGTGGCGGCGGAATCCATACAAAAGAGAAGATCATTGCCAAGATGGCACAGGAGTATGTACTGCTGGTGGACGAGACAAAGGTTGTAGAGGAACTTGACTGTAAAGTACCAGTTGTTCTTGAAGTTGTGCCAGAGGCAGCAAGTTATGTCACAGGCGAAGCACAGAAACTTGGAGCCAGAGTAAAAGAAAGAGACGAAAAACTATTAGAACTGTACTTTGAAGAAATTAAGGATCTTAGACAACTGGATCAGGACTTAAAGCAGATCACCGGAGTTATTGAGACATCACTATTTTATCAGGTGGCATCAAAAGCAGTTGTAGCAGGAACAGATGGTATCAGAATCATGCAGAGATAAAAAGGAGAAGAAAGATGAGTACATGGGGAATTTTAGGTTGTGGAACAATTGCGAATGAGATGGCAGAGACATTTACAAAGATGGGACATGAAATCTACGGAGTTGCCAACAGAACTTACGAGAAAGCAGAAAAATTTGCAGAAACATATGGAGTAAAACACGTATTTAAGACATATGAAGAAATGCTTGCCGATGACAACATTGATATCATTTATATCGCAACACCACACAGCAGACATTATGAAAATATGATGCAGGCAGTCAAAGCAGGAAAGCATATTTTATGTGAAAAAGCAATTACCGTCAATGCAGCACAGTTAGAAGAAGTCTTAGAACTTGCAAAGGAGAAGAATGTTGTTGTAAGAGAAGCAATGACAATCTCTCATATGCCATTATATAAGAAATTAAAAGAAAGAATCAAAGAAGGAGCCATTGGAAAGACAAAGATGGTTCAGGTCAATTTTGGAAGTAATAAAGGGTACGACTCAACAAACAGATTCTTTGCCTTGGAAGCAGCAGGAGGAGCATTGTTAGATATCGGAGTTTATGCGACATCATTTGCAAGAACATTTTTAAGTGAAATACCGAATACGATCCTTACAACTGTTGAATACCTAGAGACAGGAGCAGATGAACAATCAGGAATTATCATGAAGAATACAAAAGGAGAGATGGTTGTCATGTGTCTGACACTTCGTGCAAAACAGCCAAAACGAGGAGTTGTAACAGGTGATAAGGGATATATTGAAGTATATGAATATCCAAGAGCCTGCAAGGCAACGATCACCAATACAGAGACTGGAGAAGTGGAGACAGTCGAAGCTGGAAAAACGGAAGATGCACTGAGATATGAAGTAGAGGCAATGGAAGCAGCAGTCAGTGGAGATTACAATGATGATAATCCAGAGATTACAAGAGATACAATGAAGATTCTGACAAGTGTTAAGACACAGTGGGGAATGAAATACCCATTTGAGTAAAGAGTAGATAAAACTCAAGGTTTTAACTGGACGGAGCTTTTCTTATCGGTTATACTTAATAAGTATGGAAGCGGAGAGGAGCGATAAGATGATTCAGATTTACAAGAATTATGAAGGAAAAAAAGAATTAGAAGAATTAGATCATATCGAACTGGAATCGTGGGTGATGGTCACAGACCCAACGATGGAAGAACTTACCAATATATCGATAGATTATAAGATCGACATGGATGATCTGAAAGCAGCACTGGATACAGAAGAACGCTCCCGATTAGAGAATGAAGATGACTATACGATGATACTTGTGAACATTCCGGTTGTAGAAGAAGAGGACGGGAAGAAATGGTACGAGACGATTCCTCTGGGAATCTTTATTACAAGGAAGATCGTATTTACGGTATGTTTAAAACAGACGAATATCTTAAAACAGTTTGTGGACGGTCTGGTATCGAATTTTTATACATACATGAAGACGAGATTTGTCTACCAGATCCTTTATAATAATGCCGCGTTGTTCCTGTATTATCTGCGAGTGATCGATCAGAGAGCGAATCAGGTAGAAGATCTGTTACATGAGACATACCAGAATCAGGATCTGATCCAGCTTTATGATCTGGAAAAATGTCTTGTGTACTTTACAACAGCATTAAAGTCCAATGAAGTAGTGCTGGAGAAATTAAGAAAACATATCGGATTAAGACATTACGAAGAAGATCAGGAACTTCTGGAGGATGTTATCATCGAGAACAAGCAGGCGATGGAGATGACAGATATCTACCATAATATCTTAAGAAGTACGATGTCGCTGTTTGGTTCGATCATTGATAATAACCTGAATCAGGTGATGAAATTCCTTGCAGCGATCACGATTATATTAGAATTGCCGACGATGATCTCTGGACTTTATGGAATGAACGTCAATGGTGTCGGAATGCCGTTTGCGACGAAAGCATATGGATTTGCAGCGATTTCTATTTTTTCTGTTATCGTATGTCTGATCGCTGTCTATATCCTGAAAAAGAAGAATATCTTATAATGAAAGATGAAGAATCACGCAAGGTGGTTCTTCATTTGTTTTAGTGCATTTTTTTCAAGACGACTGACCTGAGCCTGTGAGATGGAAATTTCATCGGCAACCTCGGTCTGCGTTTTGCCCTCAAAGAAACGCATTTTGATAATATCGTACTCGCGATCGGGAAGCCGGTCCATGGCTTCTTTCAGCGCGATAGATTCAACCCAGACATCTTCTTTGTTTTTCTTGTCTTTTACCTGATCCATCAGATACAGAGTATCCCCGCCATCCTGATAGACTGGTTCATAAAGAGAAAGAGGAGTAGCGATCGCATCAAGCGCGAATAAGACATCTTCTTTTTTCATATCGATTTCTTTTGCGATCGCATCGATCGTTGGCTCGTGATTTAATTTCTTTGTGAGGGATTCTCTTGTGCTGATCGCTTTATACGCAGTATCACGAAGAGAACGGCTGACACGCATACTGTGGTTATCTCTTAAATATCGTTTTACTTCCCCGATGATCATCGGAACGGCATAAGTAGAAAATTTGACATTGAGGTTACGGTCAAAATTATCAATGGCTTTCATAAGTCCGATGCATCCAACCTGAAACAGATCATCTGCATTTTCACCGCTTGAGGAAAAACGCTGGATAATACTTAAAACAAGACGCAGGTTGCCTTTGATATATTGTTCTCTGGCATCGGTATCACCCTGTTCGATCTTTTCAAATAAAGATTCTTTTTCTTCATTGGAAAGCAAAGGGAGAGATGAAGTATTGACGCCGCAGATTTCTACTTTATTTCGTGCCATAATTAAGTTCCTCCATTTGTGATTCGTTTAGTAAAATGATGCACAGAATAAAGCAACTTTATACGTTGAAAAAAATGGAAGAGAAAATTGACTTATGATTTTGCTGGTGCTATCATGAGGATAAATACAATCAAAGGAGAGTAAAGATGAAGAAGATATTAGCTTCGATCATGATGTTAAGCCTGATGTTCTGTCTAAGTGCATGTAATGTGCCATGGCAGAAGAAAGATACACAAAAAGAAGTAAAAAGAGAGGTCATACAGGCAGATAAAGTGCAAGGAACCATGGAAGGAATGACACTGAAAGTCGGAGTGTCAAATGATATGGCTCCATTTTCATATTACGATGAAGAACAAAAGAAGATTGTGGGATTTGATATCGATCTTTTAGACAAGATCAGTGATTATCTAGGGTTTGAATATAAACTTTATCCACTCAGCATGAAGCAGATTGAACAAAAGATCAAGGATAAAGAGATCGATCTTGCGATCGCCGGAATTTCAATCACAGATGCAAGACAGAGAGAGTATTCATTTACAGACGCATATTATGAGACGTATCTTCAGATCGTGGTTCATAAGAATACGGGAATTACAGACCGCAAGGATGTGGAAGGAATGAAGATCGGAGTTGTCACAGGAACTTCGAGCGAGGAATACGCAAAGGAATATATAGCAGAACATAATAATAAGATCAAGACATATAAGACGGCAGAAGAAGTTTTTAAGGATCTGGAAGACGAGAAGATTGATGCAACGATCTATGATGCACTGGGAATTCAGGCATATATGAAGGAACACAAAGATACAACGAATCTCAATGTGTTAGATGAGCAGCTTAATTCAGAGGAAAGTAACTATGGTATTATGTTTGCAAAGGGATATAAGTATCTGGATCAATTTAATGTAGCATTGCAGGTTCTTAACAACAATGGAAGTTATCAAAAGATCAAAGAACAGTGGATCAGAACAAAAGAATAAGAGAAAAGAGACGGATATCGGAAGGATGTCCGTCTCTTTGATTATATAAATATTGATCGCAAAAATAAAAGATTACAGTAATAATGTTTGAAGCCATGAAACTTCTTCCTCAGTAAGATGAGGAGCAAGACTGTCATATACCAGCTTCTGGTAATCAGCCAGGAGTCTGCGTTCTTTTTCGTTGAATAAGGACAGATCAACACCATCCAGATCAATAGGCACAAGGGTTAATGGTTCAAAATGAAGGAAAGCACCATATTCATTTTGCTGCCATTTTTTACAAAGAAGCATATTTTCTGTACGGATACCATATCTGCCAGGAACATAGACACCTGGCTCGTCAGTAATAACCATACCAGGCTGCAATACGGCATCAAGATTTTCTGGGTTTGATCTCCAACGGAAAGCATTTGGTCCTTCGTGGACACCAAGAAAATATCCGACACCATGGCCGGTTCCACAGCGGTAATCAACGCCTTCTTCCCAGAGTGGTTCTCTCGCAAGAATATCAAGATTGCTTCCACGGCATCCTGACAGGAATTTGGCATCGGCGAGTGTGAGCATGGATTTTAATACCAGTGTAAAATATTTTCGTTCTTCATCAGAAATCGGACCTAAGATAAAAGTTCTGGTAACATCCGTTGTACCACCATAATACTGTCCTCCAGAGTCGATCAACAACATCCCTTCATTCGTTACGGAAACATCGGATTCTTCTGTTGACTGGTAATGCATCATAGCAGCATGGTCTTTATAAGCACAGATCGTTTCAAAACTTAATCCTGTGTAATCGAGCTGTTTCTTACGTTCTTCTTCGAGACGGTCAGAGATTGTACGCTCTGTCATAGGAATTTTTCCAACATTTGTTTTCAGCCAGTACATAAATTTCGTCATAGCGATTCCGTCGTTAATGTGGCATTCTTTTAAATGCTGCATCTGGGTTTCGTTTTTGACGGCTTTCATAAGCTCGGTAGGATTTTTACCTTCTGTGATCTTGCATTTAAACAAGAGATTATAATGGTAATAGTTTGTAAGATCAGGGTCTAATAAGACATTTGTATGCTGGTCTTTTAAGAAAGAATCAATTTCGGCGTAATCACGGATCATAATGTTATGTTCTTTAAAACGCTGGAATGCGACAGCGGAAATACAGTCTTTTCTAAGGAACAGATAACACTGGTCCTTTGTGATCCATGCATAACTGTAAAACAGCGGAGTACATGCAATGTCATCACCACGTAGATTAAATAACCATGCAATATCCGGAAGTGAAGAAAGGAAGAAGGCATCAGCACCGGTTTCCTCCATCTTTTGGCGTACACGGTCAAGTTTTGAATCAGTATGTTCACCGCTGTATTTGATATCATGGCGGTAAACAGGAGTTTTTGTAATTGCAGGACGCCCGTTCTCAGCCCAGATATGTTCTACAAGCCGCAGATCAAAGCGGAATTCAAAACCGTATTTTTTGGAAAGTTTTAAGATTTTCTTTCCGTAGGAAGCAGAGATCGTAAGCCCGTTCATTCCAAGAATGTCACCAGAGTGCAGATTCTGCTCAAGAAACTGTAAAGTTGTAGGGACACCACAAACGCCTTGTTTCATTAAGGTGATATCAGAAGAAATCTGTTGTTCAGCTTGTGTAAAATAACGCCCGTCTGTCCAAAGCCATCCCTGTTCTAAACCAGCCAGAAAAGTCCCGGCAGAACCAGTGAAACCAGAAATATATTGCCTGCATTTAAAATAATCATCCACATATTCAGATTGATGAGGATCTTCGCTTGGAACGAGATAATATGTAATGTTTTGTGACCTCATAACATCACGAAGTTTCATAAAATTTGTATTCATGACTCATACCTCCATTTGTCATATTCGTACGCCTGAATGTGTATTTGTCAGCGTACATTTATCTTAATTATAGTAGATTGATAGGAATTCGTAAAGAAAAAGAAAATGATGTATGAGCATTATTTCACTCAAAAAAGTTGAAAAGAACAAATGAGTTAATGTATAATCAATTAGAACAATTATAAAAGTTATAAAGGAGAAAACTATGAAGAATATGCTAGTTGCCCAGTCAGGAGGCCCATCTGCAGCAATCAATGCAACGATCACAGGTGTGATTGATGCAGGAATCGCAAGTGATCAGGTTGAACACGTTTATGGAGCGCTGAATGGAATTAAAGGTGTACTGAATGAGAACTTTGTAAAATTAGACGAAGTGTGTGATACAAAAGAAAAAAGAGATTTATTATCTGTAACACCAGCAGCAGCTTTGGGATCATGCCGCTGGAAACTAAAAGATCCGAAAGAAAATGCAGAAGAATTTGAAGAGATCATCCGCATTTTAAGAAAGAATAATATCGGATATTTTATCTATACAGGTGGAAATGATTCTATGGACACTGTATATAAATTATCTCTTTACTGCAAAGAGAACAATATCGATGATATCAAAGTCATGGGAGCGCCAAAGACAATTGACAACGACCTTGGAGAGACAGATCATTGTCCTGGATTTGGATCTGCTGCCAAATTTATCGCAACTGCATTTACAGAGATTGCATGTGACTGCTTTGTATACGATGTGCCATCTGTAACGATCGTAGAGGTTATGGGAAGAAATGCCGGATGGCTGACAGCATCTTCCGCACTTGCAAGAACAGGAGAAAGACGAGTTCCACAGCTGATCTATCTGTGTGAAAAAGTATTTGATGAAGAGAAATTCATCGAAGATGTGAACAAGGCACTTGAGAAAGAGAATAATATCATCGTGGCAGTCAGTGAAGGTGTGAAAGATGCTACAGGACATTATGTTGGAGAAGAAACAAAATCCGGAAAAGAAGATGTATTTGGACACAAATACCTGTCAGGAATCGGAAAATATCTGGAAGGTTTAGTTGGTGAGAAAATCGGATGCAAAGTAAGATCTGTAGAATTAAATATTCTTCAGAGATGTGCTGGATATATGTTAAGTGAAACAGATATCATCGAATCAAGAAATCTCGGAGCATTCGCAGCAGTCAGTGCGATCCGCGGAGAAAGCGGAATGATGTCTGCGTTAAAGAGAACTTGTGATGATCCATATCAGGTAGAGATTGAACTTGCAGATCTGTCTAAGATTGCAAACTTTGAAAAGAAAGTTCCGATGGAATGGATCAACGAAGAAGGAAATGACATTGAAGAAGGGCTTCTTACATATCTGAAACCACTGATTCAGGGAGAAGTACAGATTCCATACGAAAATGGAGTGCCAAAACATTTTATTTTATAATCAGATACATAAAATCCGGGATGCTGCCTGATATCGGCATCCCGGATTTTTTATTTGAGTTCATAGGGAATATGAGATTTTTTCTTATTAGAATAAGAATCCTTCTTATTCTTTGCCGACTGCGATATAAAATAGTGATTGATCTCGGCTCCAATAAAGAGCATCATCATACAAAAATACAGCCAGAACAAGGTTAGTAAGATACTGGTCAGTCCTCCATACATAGTACTGAAAAAAGAAAAATTATCAAAATACATGGAGAAGAAGAATGACAGTACAAACCATGCAACGGAACTAAAAAATGCTCCCGGAAGGATCTGCTTTGTCTTAAAGTTCTCACTTGGCAGGAAACGATACATGATAATAAAGACGATCATGAACGTAAAAAATGCAAGTAAAAACCGCACAGCTGCAAAAAATACACGTTTATTCTCAAGAACTGGTTCAAAGCGGTATAACTGAAGCAGTAAAGAGTTACCGAACAGAAGAAGGATCAGGCCAAATAATACGGCGATTGCTAAAAGTCCGATATAAATGCTTGAAATAAAACGTAAAACAAAATAGTTTCTTTTCTCTGGAATCTCATGGATCGTGTTAAGGCCTGTCATCATAGATAAGATTCCTTTGGATGCAGACCACAATAAAGTAAGGATTGTGATCGACATATAAGTTGTTGTAAGTTTTCCATTTAAAGATCTTATGATCGGTACGACCATTCCGCTGTACTTAGGCGGCAGATAAGTAAGAACGAGTTCTATCATATCGTTTGGCGTGATCGGAAAATACTTTGAAAGACTCAGTACGACGATCATAAACGGAAAAAATGACAGGATCGTAAAGAAAGCAGCCTGAGCAGAAAATGCTGTGACATGATCCCGCTGTGCTTTATCTATGATCGATCCGATCATGGAAATTAATTTTAACATATTTTAATACCTCGTAATTGATACCTCATAATATCATAATTCAGGCGATTATACAAGGTTTGGATTTATGGGATCGAAAGTTGTGATTGGAAAAAATATCATAAATATACAAAAAGACATCTTGCATGGAACATAAATTTGTGGTATAGTTCCTATCAGAGTAAAAAAGAAATTATAATTATTTAAAAAGAATAAACAAATTATAAAAAAATCTTAAATTATTCTATTGACAAAGTGAAAAGAACTTGTTAAAATATAAACATAAGTTAACAAGAGATTACGAGGAGGATTGTTACTGGTAGTGCAGGCTAAACCAACTTATTGAATTTCACAGAAGGGGAAGTTTATAAGTGTGGTTTTATTTTTTTGTGAAATGCGCAGCTGGTAAGACGAATGTCTTTACGTAGAGAGTATGAGGTAAGGTTGTGCAGATTACAAAGATAGTAAATAATAACATTGTAATTTCAGAAGACAAGAATCATAAAGAAGTCGTACTGATGGGCAAGGGTCTTGGCTTTCAGAAGCACAAGGGAGATCAGATCAAGTCCAGTCAGGTCGAGAAGACTTATGTCATGAAAGACCATGGTATGACACAGCGTTTTCAAGAGATGTTAACTGATATCCCCATCGAGAGAGTGAAAATTTGTAACAAGATCATTCAGTATGCAAAAGATACGTTACAGAAGAATATCAATGATAATATTTATATTTCACTTACTGATCATATCAATTTTGCGATTGAGAGAGTCGAGATGGGAGTACCGTTCCAGAATCCGTTTTTATGGGAGATCAAGAAGTTTTATTATCAGGAGTATCTGATCGGGAAAGTAGCGATCGGTATGATTGAGAAAGAATTGAAAGTGACGCTTCCTCAGGATGAAGCAGCGTTTATCGCATTACATATTGTGAATGCAGAACTTGATCTGGATATGACAGAGATGGTTTCGATGACGAAGTTTGTGAACGATATCTTAAAGATTGTGGATAAGCACTTTGGAGAACAGATCGATAAGGAATCTGTTTTCTATGAGAGATTTATCACACATTTAAAGTTCTTTGCACAGAGAGTTTATATGGGCAAGGAAGTTAGAAGTGATGATACAGAATTCCAGGAGATCATAAGGAATAAGTATCACGAATGTATTGAATGCGTAGATGAAATTAAGAACTACGTGAAGAAGACTTGCAATCATGATATTACAGATGAAGAACTTATGTATTTAACCGTACATATCAAGCGAGTTACTACAAGATAAAAGTTTATATTGTTGATCAGGATTGTTACTGGTAATGCAGGCTAAACTTGATTTGAATCATGGATTTTCCATAAAGTCCGGATTTTTTCGTAAAAGTATTTTTGCGGGGAGATTTGGATGATGGGGAGGTACGGGTTTGAATCAGGTTTTTTTATTTATAAGGTTTTCTTATAAAATATATAATTAATTAGCTTATGAAAATATAGAAAAGGAGGAATAAAAAAATGGTAGGAATTATTCTTGCTACACACGGTGATTTCGCCAAGGGTATCTTACAGTCCGGGTCCATGATTTTTGGTGACCAGCCAAATGTTGCGGCTTGTACATTACAGCCAAGCATGGGACCAGAAGACATCAAGAAACAGATGGAAGATGCCATTGCCGGATTCGAAAACCAGGATGAAGTGCTGATTATGGTTGATTTATGGGGTGGAACTCCATTTAACCAGGCCAACGGATTAATTGCCGGACATGAGGACAAATGGGCAATCGTTGCTGGATTAAATCTTCCAATGTTAGTCGATGCATACGCTTCTCGTATGATGATGGACACAGCACATGAAGTTGCAGCTCAGATTTCCGGAAGCGGAAAAGAAGGTGTGAGAATCTATCCAGAATCTCTGGAACCTAAGAAAGAAGAAGCTGCACCAGCTGCCGCAGCAGCACCTCAGGGAGCGATCCCAGAAGGAACAGTACTTGGAGATGGTCACATTAAGATCGGTCTTACTCGTATCGACACACGTTTATTACATGGACAGGTGGCTACAA